>JAEEKU010000141.1 GCA_016282555.1 Methanomassiliicoccaceae archaeon | reverse complement strand
TTCGGTGAAGAAGCTCTCCTCCAAGGGAGCGTTCAGGGGAGCGGAGAGGATAGAGCTTCTCCATCTGGAGCTCTCCAGGCTCTACGGCGAGGATCTGGACGTCATAGCCCGGAAGATAGGGGAATATCCCCAGCTGAAGTGCCTTCCCGAGTTTCCGGAGCGACCGGGATTCTTTTCCGCGCGTTTCCGGATCCTCCCATAATCTCCGAGTACAGGATCAGATCTTCCGTCTCCGCTGGAACGGCAACGCGGAATCTCTTCCGATCCAGCGCCTCTATGTAGTACGGGCGCAGATCCAGCGAGGCTTCCGTCAGGTTTCCGACTGTGAAGATCCACGTGAATCCGTCGGTGGATATGCCCCTCCCGGCGCGGGACTCTCTCATGGCCGAGATCATTCTCCGGTACGCATCGTCCAGAGGGGTGTTCGCCGCGGCGCAGGATACCGCGATCTCCGACTCCCCTATGCACGCGTCGGGGCCTGTGTATCTTCTGCCGGAAGCCTCCATGAACGGCTTCACGAGTATCCTGTAAGTGGTGAACGCCGGATCTTCCCTCTTGTATCTTCTCATGGGGCGCCCGGATATTATCTCCGCCGATCTCCGGGGTCCGAAAAGAGAGTCCATAACCGATACGGCGTCCGCGATCAGATCTTCGGCTTCGCGAGGTTCCATGACTTATACTCAGAGAAAAGAATTATGAATACCGGCCGGAGGGTTCGCCGAAAGTGGCCCCGCGCGCCAGTCCGCTGGCTTTTTATTGCTGGAAAGCGGATACGTATGTATGGTTACGGAATTAAATGAATCGAACTTCGACAGTTTCGTTGAATCCAACAGTTTCGTTCTCATCGACTGCTGGGCGCCGTGGTGCGGACCCTGCAGAAGGATGGGTCCGGTAATCGAGGAGCTCGCATCGGATCTCGCCGGAAAAGTAGCGGTCGCCAAACTGAACACCGATGAGAACCAGGGTATCGCGATAAGATTCCAGATCAACGCCATCCCTACTCTCCTGGTTTTCAAGGACAAGGTTCTCGTGGATACCCTCGTGGGTCTCAGGCCCAAAGAGGATATCATCTCCGCTCTTGGGATTCAGTGACATGGACATCGATATCCTGGTGATCGGCTCCGGACCCGCGGGGGTCCAGGCGGCCATTCACGCGTCCCGGAAAAAGGCGGCCGTCGCCGTAGCCGGAAAACCGTCGTCCAGCGCGATGTACGGAACCGGCATAGAGAACTACTTCGGCACCGGGCCCCGCAGGGGGGAGGACATCCTCTCGGAGGGGATCCGCCAGGCCGAAGCGGCGGGAGCCGTTTTTCTCGGGAGCAACGTCATTTCCGCATCCGGTACCGGGCCTTTCGTCTTCGGCATGGACGACGGGTCCGAAATCAGAGCACTTTCCGTTATAATAGCCACGGGCATCTCCCGCAGGAAGCTGGGGATACCGGGGGAAAAGGAATTTTTCGGCAAAGGAGTGAGCTATTGCGCGGTATGCGACTGCAATTTCTATAAAGGAAAAAGGGCGGTCGTCGTGGGAAACGATTCCGAAGCGGCCGTTTCCGCAGCTCTGATGACTTCATATGCCGCCGAAACCCATTGGGTTACCTGGAATACGGAAGCTTCCGATCATCTCGTCCGCCGGGCAAGGGATGCCGGCGCGGTAATGCACGGAAGCAAACCCGTTGCGATAGAAGGCGCGGGAAAAACGGAGAGCATCGTCCTCGAAGACGGGACACGTATAATTACGGACGGCGTTTTCATAGAGCTCGGCGCCAGATCCTCCGCGGATATCGCAATGGATCTGGGCGTAATGCCCCAAACCGACGATTCCATAAAAGTGGATGGCAACTGTTTTACCGGGGTTGCCGGGGTTTTCGCCTGCGGGGACGTCACGGGAAAGCCGTGGCAGGTGGCCAAGGCCGTCGGCCAGGGATGCACCGCAGGCATGTCCGCGGCGGATTACGTGAGGGGATTGAAATGACTGTTCAGGATCTCATTTCCGGAATGCTGAGGGAAGAGGGCGGTTTCCAGAAAGCTCTCAGAAACATCCTCGACGAAGAGCTCTTCATGTCTTTGAACGAGTTCTGCTCAGTGACCGGAATTTCGCAGAGCACTCTGTATAAACTGATAGAAGACAAGCGGGAACCGAATCTGCGCACCGTGCGCCAGGTGGTCAAGGCGCTGAACCTGATCACCAAGTCCGAGGACGAGAGGTTCATCGCCATCATAGCGTCGGCTACGGTGGTCGATAACCTTCCGAGGTCGGTGGATCACGACGGGATAAAAGTTTCCGTGAGGGAATATCCCGTGACCACCGTGGAGGACGCCATAATAGCGGCCGTGCGCGCGGAGCGGGACGGAGCGATGGGGGTGGTGTGCGCGCCGGTCGTGGCCCCCACCGTGGAGAAGATACTCTCCATTCCCGTTTCCACCGTCAT
>JAEEKU010000140.1 GCA_016282555.1 Methanomassiliicoccaceae archaeon | reverse complement strand
CTCTCCGTATCCGTGGGGAAAAAGGGTCAGATACATAATGACCCACGCCGAATGTCCCGACGACTGGATAAACGAAACGGCGGCGGAGCCCGGCGGCGCGGATTTCAAAGATGATTTCTCCGGAACAGACGAGGAAGTCATAGTCTCCCTGACCTCTTTTCCCGCCCGCATCAATACAGTCAGCATTACGGTGAAATCGCTCATGGATCAGACGTGCCCTCCCGACAGGATCATCCTGTGGCTGGCCGATACCCAGTTCCCGGGACTCGAATCCGATCTTCCCGAAAACCTTCTTTCCCTGAAAGAGGACGGCCTGGAAATAAGATTCTGCGACGATCTGAAGCCCCACAAAAAATACTTCTACACTATGCTCGAAAATCCGGACGCGGTTGTCATCACGGCGGACGACGATGTGATCTACAGACGCGATCTGATAGAGTGTCTGCTCAGATCGTATTCGGAATTTCCGGGATGCGTATCCGGAATGAGGGTTCACAGAATCACGTTTACCGGCGGAAAAGCAGATAAATACGCTTCCTGGAAATACAACGACGATTCGTTTTACAGATCACCGTCGATGTCGGCCATGGCTACGGGAGTCGGGGGGGTTCTTTATCCGCCGCATTCCATACCGGCCGATGCGTTCGACAAAAAGACGATAAAGGAAACCTGTCTGATGGGCGACGATCTGTGGCTGAAGATAAACGAGATCCGCGCCGGAGTCCCCACCGTTCTCGCGGCGATGAACAGATCGATAGAGCTGATCGGCGGATCGCAGGACTCAGCCCTGTGGAAAACCAACAAGGAAATGGGAGAGAACGATGTCCAGCTTGAAAAAATCGAAACTTTTTTCAAGACCAGATCGGAGTTTCCGCTGAGAGCCGCAGCGGAAGAATCCGCCGAAAACAGCGCCAGAGTATCTCTGCTGGTGGACTGCCGCGGAAAAGCGGACGAGGATCTCATATCGGATATCGTCGCGGCTGCCGGAAGAGACAACGAGATACTGTTCTATGACGTTTCCCCCGAGCATTTCGAAAAACTGTTCAGACGCTATATGCTCAGCCCTTTGATCAGTTTCCTTCCGTTGAGAGACAAGAGACTGCCCGTATACGCCGCCGCGTCCGTAACCGGGGGAGAATACGCTTTCTGCTGCGAACTGGATAAAATCGATGCCGGAGAATTGAAAAGAACCGTCTACTCCGGTTTCCGGTCTCTTCCTAAAAGAAAGGACGTGTCGGAATCCATGCTCAATTCCCTGTCCGACGGATTGTCCGGAATAATCCTGAAGACGGACGGCAGAGATACCGTAAATGCGGATGAGATCGATCCTGCCCTGTACGATTCGTTCTCCCTCCGCAGAATCAGAAGCGCCGCGGGAAATCCGGATATCGGAATCGCAGGCAGATCGGATCCCCTCCGCGCTTCGGTAACGGAGATTCTTTCCGGAAGAAAAGACGAAGATCCCGGACTGGATGCGGATTTCGGATTCGATACTGACGTATTGATCAAAAGCCGCTGCCGGTGTCCGGTATGCGGGAATGCCGTATCCTCTTTCCTTCCGGCCGGAGACAGGCTCAGAGACAACGCCATGTGTCAGAGATGCAGATCTCTCGAGCGCCACAGGGGCCTTCTGGATCTGGGCGCGTATACCGCTATGAGTACATCGGTTCCCGGAACCCTCTGCATAAACTTCCCGGGAAGCGCCACGAAATACCTTAACGAGGCCGGAATCGACACGATCGACATAAGCAGAATAAACGGCGTAACCGGAAAATTCGGAATCGTGCTTTACGCGCTCCAGCCTAGAAAAAATCCGGATCTGGAGTCTCTGATGGGTTCTTTGAAACGGGTCCTGACCGCATACGGGACCGCCCTTATCTCCGTGCCGGTGAAGAGCAGAAACGGGACGTTCTACGTCTCGGATGCGCCTTATGACATATTCGAAATGTGCTCCATGATCGAAAAATGCGGATTCACAGCCGGGATCGAATGGTTCCGCAACGCGCTTCCGGATAGTCTGATGTCCGTTCACGCGCTGAGCTCCGGAGAACTGGCGATCAGATGCCGCCCCGGCGACGGCGGCAGATTCCGCGTTTCTCCGGCCAGAGCGGAAATGATCGCGGAGCGCTTCGCTTCCGGAAAAACGGAGCAGCAGCTGAGAGCCGCGGCCAGCTGGTACGGTTTCGCCGGAAACACGGACAAAGCGATCGAAATGCTGTGGAAAGCCGGAACCGAAGAATCCGCGGGAATGGCGCTGGATATGTGCGGGGACAGCCAGTATTCCGCGTACATCTCCGGCAAAGCGTATCAGACGGGAAAAGGCAGAGAGAAGAACCTGAACAAAGCGATCGAAATATTCAGAAAATCAGACTCCCCCGAGTGCGTTCTGGAATTATGCAAAACCCTGGTTTATACCCGCAAACCCGATAATTTCGCCGAAGCTCTTGAGATCATTTCGGGATCCTCCGATCCGGAGCTGTCTCTTTTCGGCGCGGAAATATACAGTTCCGGAAAATATGCGGAGAAAAACGAGGAGAAATACTTAGAATATCTTTCCAAAGCATATGAGAACGGAAGCACCGAAGCAGGAATCAGACTTCTGAGCCATAATCCCCCGGTCATAACGGAAGGGATGAGATCGGACCCCGATCAGAAGATAACGGCCGCTCTCGCGGATGTTTATCTGAGCGGAGCGGCGGTTCCCGCAAGCGACGAGGAGGTTCTGAATTTACTTAGAAAATCCTCTTCGGAAAGCCGCTCCGTCAATGAACTGCTCAAAAAACTGTGGGAAACCGGAACTCCCGAATCCTACAAAGAAATGATATTCAGAGCGTCCGAAGCCTCGGAAAAGAACAATCCCGTCGCGATGAACATACTCGGAAGAGCGTACCGCTACGGAAAAGGCGCAGATAAAAACCTTATCGAAGCGTCATACTGGCTCAGAAAATCCAAAAATGCCGGCGTCTCATGGGCCGCTGCCGAACTCGCCGAGACTCTGTGGGAGATCGGCACTCCGGATTCTTTAAAAGAAATGGTTTCGCTGGCGTCCGGATCGGACAATCCCAGACTGGCCGGTTATCTGGGGAAAGCGTACAGATACGGCAAAGGCGTTGAAAAGGACGAGGAAAAAGCTATCGAAATGCTGAGAACAGCATCCGGCAAAGGCATCGCATGGGCATCGGATGAACTCGCCGAGACCCTGTGGGAATCGGGAAGATACGACGAGGCGGCGGATCTCGCGGAGAAAATGCCGGAAAACAGCAGAACCGCCGGAAAAATACTGGGTCTCGCTTATTACACCGGCAGAGGAAAAGAGAGGGATCTCGATGCCGCCATAATTCATCTCAGAAAATCCGATGATCCGGAATCCGTGAACGCCCTCATCAAGGCTCTGCAGGAGAAGAATACCCCCGAATCGCTCAAAGAACTGGAGAGGACAATTCCGGATACTCCGGAGAAATGCACGGCCGAAACCGCCGGCATCTGCGCCAGAATCCTTTCCGGGAAGGGGGACAGCGTCTCGAAAGCCGCCGACTTCTACATCGCGTCCGGCAACAGCGAAGAAGCCCTGCCGCTTCTGTGGAAGGCGGGGAGATGGACCGAGATGATCCTGGCGGCTCTGCCTCTCGCGGAACAGGATAATTCATCAGCGCGCGAATACATCGGCAGAGCGTACAAAGAAGGAAAAGGGGTCCCCGCCGATTCCGAATGGGCGGATAAATGGTTTAAAAATGAGTGAGGGAAAATCCCTCATTCATCCATAAGCAGAAGCATGGATCTGGCCTGAACGTTTCCCTGCTCGCTGAGATTCTCCAGAAGACGTTTGGCCTCCGGAATGTTCTTCTCCACGAGAATCCCGTCGCGGTACAGCATCGCCATATAGAGAATCGCATTAGCGTTTCCGAGATCCGCGGCGAGAGCCATGGTCTTGACGCCTTCCTCGGTATCCCTGGGGATGCCGTTTCCCTTCAACTGGAAAATAGCCAGTTCGTAATTGCCCATGTTGGACATCATGGAAGCCGCGAGAGAATACCATTCCGCTGCCTTGGCGGAATCGGCGGGAACGAGCACGCCGTCGCGGTACGCAGTACCCATAGAAATTCTGGCGGTAAGGTTGCCGTTCATGGCGGCATCCTCATACCAGAACAGAGCGTCCTTCTGCCGGGCGCCGAAATGGCCCTGCTTCAGTATCTCCGCGAAAGTAACCTCCGAACCTAACATGGCCTGTTTGGCGTATCTCTTGAGCCAGAACTCCGCCTGAACGGGATCCTTATCGATTCCGAGGCCGTCGCGGTAGATCTGTCCGAGCTGAAGCATGGAGTTGGCGTCCCCGTACTCCGCAGCGGTCTTATACCAGTCTATCGCTTTGTTGATATCCCTCTCGACGGAGATTCCTCTTCTGTACATATTAGCGAGTTCAAGTCTGGATCTGGCGCTTCCGTGCCTGGACGCTTCGGTATACCATCTGACCGCCTCCTCGCCGTTCTTTTCGACTCCGATTCCGTCGCGGTAACATCCCGCAACGAGGAACTGCGCGGTCGCGCTTCCGAGCTTGGCGCACTTCATGTTCCATGAGAAGCCCTCGTACCTGTCTTTGATGAAGACGTTTCCCGTATTGAGCATATCCGCCAGAAGCCTCATCGCGCGCACGTTCCCGGATTCCGCCTCTTTGCGGATCTCGGATTTGAGTTTTTCCGCGATTTCGGCATTCACGCCGTCCATGACCGTAAGGCGGGTAATGGCGTCCACGCTTCCCTCTTCCGCGGCCTTCTTGTATAATTCTATGGCTTCTTCCTTCGCTCCGGATTTCATTTTCATATCCGCGAGTTCCATCCTCGATTCGGTGTAACCCATCTCGGCCGCGCGCGTGAACAGATCCACCGCGCGAGCTTCATCCCTCTCGACTCCGTTTCCGTCTCTGAGCATCACGGCTGCCCTGTTCATAGAGGGCAGATCTCCCTCGTCGGCCATTTTGATAATCGTATCGAAGGAATCCAGCATATCGGAGCGGAAGTGGTAGCAGACCGAAGCGGGATCGCCTATCTCCCTCACTTTTCCTTCATCGATCCACATCACGCGATCGCATACGTCTTCCAGAGTGTCCATGTTGTGAGACGCGATAATGATGGATCTTCCCTCTTTCTTCATCTTCTGGAAGACCATTCTGCACTTGGAGTTGAAACTGGCGTCTCCGACGGAAAGAACCTCGTCCACGATCATCACGTTGCATTTCACATGCATAATCACCGAAAAAGCCAGCTTAGCCGTCATTCCGGAAGAGTAAGTCCTCAGGGGGTGATCGACCTGCTCGCCCAGCTCGGAAAACTGGATTATGGAGTCCATCTGAGCGTCGATTTCCTTGTCCTTGAATCCGTACATGCTGCATTTGATCCTGATATTGTCGCGGCCTGTGAGTTCCGGTTCGAATCCCATCCCGAGCTCGAGAATACTGGCGACTTTTCCGGAAACTTCGAGAGTGCCGGTGTCCGGACCCATAATGTTAGAAAGCAGCTTCAGAAGAGTGGACTTTCCGGATCCGTTTCTTCCGACGAGGCCCAGAACCTCTCCTTTTCTGACGTTGAAAGTCATGTCATTAAGAACCTGTTTGGTTCCGGATTTGGCCATCCCTCCGTAGAAGGTAGTGTATTTGATGTCGAAACTCTTTGACAGTCCGACGACTTCGACAGCATTGTTTCTCGAATCTTTCATTGCACTCACAACCTCTCAGCGAATCCGTGTTCCAGTTTCTTAAAGACTAATAATCCGACGATCAGCGTAACCGCTGCGGCGACGGCGCCTATGATCATAAACGACCAGTCCGGCGGAATGCCGGCCCAGAGAACGTTATGCACCGTTTCGATATAATAATAGAGGGGGTTGATGGACCATATAAAGTCCATGAACGGCGAAGACCTATTTTCCGCGAGATATATGACGGGAACCATAAACAGCATGCATCCCATAACGATGTTCAGAGCGTTCTGTATATCGCGGTAATAGACGATTATTCCCGAGAAGAGATATGCGACGCCCGCCGAAAACGTCGCCATCATTATCATGATTACGGGAAGCCAGAGGACATTCCACGTAAGTCCGACTCCGGATATTCCTACCAGTAACGCGAGGATAATATAGGAGATCGTCAGAGTGATCAGTTGTATGCAGACCTTCGTGATCACCAGTACCTCTCTCGCGAAGGCTATTTTTGTTATCATCCTCGAATTGCCCACGATAGACCCCGCGCCCTGGGTGATGATGGTGCTGCAGAAGCTGAAAGCGAACATACCGGACGATATGTAAAGCCAGTAATTCGGAATATCGCGCCCCAGAAGCGCCGTGAAGATGAGATAGTAAATCAGGATGTGCGTCAGAGGATTCAGGAGATGCCATCCGTATCCCAGAGCGGTGTACTTGAAACGCCCCTTGAAATCCTTCTCGACAGCGGTAGTCACCATAGCACGGTACTGCCAGACGTATTCCAGATAGTTCCCGAACCTCGAAATGTATTTGTTCTTGGATCCGGAAATCCGCTCCAAAATCCTGTCTCCGCTGATCTTATCAGAGATTTTGATAGGTTTCCTTTCCATATTCACACCATGATTGCGTTAGGTCCAGCCAAGCAGTCACCTGATTCATTACCTTATAATAAAACTTGGTCTGATCCGTAATGCGGGCCAGCATTTAAATCGGTTGCTAACACAATAATTAAAGACGTTGTAAGGATTCCGAACCGCAACATGCCCCTTTTGTCCGTAGTCGTTCCGGTGTACAATTCAGCCAGATACCTGCGCCGGTGTCTGGACAGCCTTTCCGCCCAGACGTTCGAATCCTGGGAGGCGTTCTGCATAGACGACGGATCGGATGACGGCTCCGATCTCATTCTCAAGGAATATGCAGAAAAAGACAGGAGATTCAGAATACTGAAACAGGCGAATCTCGGAGCGGGCGCCGCGCGCAATCTGGGGATAAACCATGCAACGGGAAAATATATCCACTTTCTCGACTCGGACGACTGGCTGGAACCGAATGCCTATTCTCTGATAATTGAAAAACTGGAATGCTCCGGATGCGACTCGTGCATTTTCCAGAAATTTATTTACGATGACAAAACAGGGGAAGAATCCCCGTCCGTGCACGCTTTCGGCGAAAACGATTTTATCACCAGTTTCGAGAACAATCCGCAGTTCTTCATCCGCAGCTCCGTCGTGCCCTGGAATAAGATAACCAGGCTGGATACCATTCTGAGATACGGGATCAGGTTCGACGAGATCGCCTGCGCGAACGATCGCACCTTCTATTTCAGCCTCGTCAGGAGATGCGGGAGCATAATGATCTGCAGGGAGCCCCTGATCCACTATCGTACGAATAACGAGTGCTCCACCGTAGGAACGAACCGTTCAGTGCATTACGATGCACATTTCGAAGCGTACAGATCCACAATGGCAAAATACAAAGGGTGCTCCGACAGCATCCTCAGAATGGTGGCCGATGTCTGCTTTGCCGATTTCTTCATATTTTTCGATAAAGCAGATGTTTCCTTCAAAGACGGAATATACTCGCAGCTGCGCGATTTTTTCAAGAACACAGATCTCAGCTTCTTCGGAGAATATCTTCCGGAATACGGCTGGTATCCCAGAGTGCAGTATCTGCTGGAGCATCCGCGGTGCCCGGCCTCATGGAAAAACGGACAGGTTTCCGGAAAACCGGAGCCGGGATCGTATAGCCGCGAATCCGGAGAGGAAGTGATCGTCTCGCTGACGTCTTATCCGGCAAGGATAGCAACCGTCCATATAACTATCAGATCCCTGATGGAGCAGACCGCAGTTCCCGACAGGATAATACTCTGGCTCGCGGAGGAGCAGTTTCCGGAAAAGGAACTGCCTGAAGAGCTGCTGTCCCTGCAGGACAAGGGTCTGGAGATAAGATACTGCAAAGACCTGAAACCTCACAAAAAGTACTTCTATGCGATGCAGGAGAATCCGGATGCCGTGATTATCACCGCGGACGACGACGTTATCTACGATCCGGATACGATCGAAACCCTGCTCGGATCGTACCGTCTCTTCCCTCATGCGGTTTCGGGAATGAGAGTCCACAGAATGACGTTTACGGACGGAGTCCTGAATCCGTACGAGTCCTGGGATTTCATAGACGACACCCTTTACGGATGCCCTTCGATGTCCGCGGTCGCGACCGGAGTCGGAGGGATACTGTATCCGCCTCATTCCATTCCTGAATCCGCTTTCGACGAGAAGGCGATCACGGAGACCTGCCTCATGGCGGACGATCTCTGGCTGAAGATAAACGAAGTCCGCAACGGGTTTCCCACCGTCCTCGCCTCGCCGAACAGACCGATCAACCACCTGGACGGCACCCAGGAAACCGCGCTTTGGAAACTGAACAAAAACAAGGGAGAAAACGACCGCCAGATAAAATCAATCTTAGGATATATCGGCGGCGAATCGGAAACCGTTATCAGAAGAATGGCGGAAAAATCCCCGGAACGCCGCGAAGCTCTGATCGCGGACTGCTCCGGCTGCGCGAAACCCGAGACCGCCGCTAAATTCATTGACGCAGACAGGAAGACCGTCCTCTACGATCTCCGTAAAGATGCTTTCAGAGACTTGATGAAATCTTACGGCCTCGTAAAGAACGTGATTCTGCTTCCCAAAGGAAAGAAAAGACTGCCGATGTATGCCGCCGCCGCGGTTTCCGGCTGCGACGATATCGTTTATGTGAATGCGGAAACGGGTTTTAAGATTAAAACAGATAAAAACAGGCTGATGCGGTGCGGGATCTGCTCGCCCGAAGACGGCTTATCGCTAAAACTTCTCGATTCCGATGAGATTTCGGTATCGGATATCAATCCCGCAAAACACAACTCCGTCTCCCTGCGCCGCATGCGCGGAATGATCAAAAAGATAGAATACGCGGGAAAAGACCCCGGATCCGTGCTGATAGCGGAGTATCTCGGAGGCAAAGACGTTTCACCCGGATCCCTGGACGCCGGAAGCGAGTTCGATCCGGATATCTTCGTGACGGGACGCAGGCAGTGCCCCGTATGCGGCAATTTCACCGATGTTTTCCTGCCCTCGGGGATAAAAGTGAGGGACAACGCCGAATGCCAGATATGCGGTTCTCTGGAACGCCACAGGGGGGCCGCCGAGTGCTCCCGCTCCGAACCTGGATCGGAAATTCTCTGTCTCGGTTTCCCCGCGGAAATGAGAAAACATCTCAAAAAATCAAACGCGTCCGTTGAGATAAAACCCGGAAAAAAGTACGATACGATCGTCTACATGCTGTATCCGAAGTCCGTTCCTGATCCTTCTCCGGATATATCGGGCCTGACGCAGATAATGAGCGACAACGGAAAGATCCTGATATCTGTCCAGGTTAAAAGGGAGAATAATCGCTTCAGGATTTCGGACTCCCCGTTCGAACTGACGGAGCTATGCTCGGTTCTCGGAAAACTGGATCTGGACGCCAGGCCGGTTTGGTTCAAAACCGATCTTTCCCCGAAGACGATCCGCCTCCGCGGAATTCTTCCGAAAGAGCTTTACATCGAATGCAGAAGGGGTAAAAGCAGCTTTCCTCCGCTGACCGCCCGCAGAACCGAAGAGATCGCCCGTTCTTTCGCGGAGAACGGCCATTACAGCACGGCAATCCAATGGCTGGACGGCTCGGATTCGTCTGTAAAAGATATAATATCCGGAATTAACGACGGCGCATCCCTGAAAAAACTCTCGGCGGAATTCGAAAGATCGTCGAAGGAATTCAATGCCGTTCTTGAAAGATGCGAAGTCTTGCGCGATAAGGAGTCCCTCCTTCTGCTCGCCGAACAGGAGATACACCCGGACAGACTGAAAAAACTGCTGGCGGAAGCCAATTCCCTATCCCCCGATCCGGAGAGAACCGCGGAAATCCTGACTCTTTCCAGTTCGGGAATCCCCCCGGAAGAGCTGTTCGGAGACGATCCCCGCTCCCTTTTCTTCGTATCGGATGTTTACAGCCGCATGCAGAATTCGGAAAAAGCGCTGGAATGGATGAGGCTGTCAGCCGCCGGAGGATGCGAGGATGCCAAAATCAGACTTATATCCGAGTTTCCCTCGGAAAAATCTTTCGAAACATGCAAAAGTCTTGCAGAAAACGGCAACGCCGAGTGCATGAACCTTCTGGGAAAAATGTACCGCGACGGAATCGGTACCGGAACCGATCTGGAACTCGCCGGATACTGGTTTTTCAAAGCTTCCGAATCCGGCATCGAGGAGTCGGAATCTTATCTCAAAAGCAAAATCCTCGGAGCGGAGCCGAAATCCTTAGTCCGCCGCCTTCTGAACGAATCCGGACCGGAATACGCCGAAGAATTATGCAGAAAGCTTTCACGCGAGGGCTCGCCGGAGATGCTCGGTTATCTGGGATCGGCGTACCGTACCGGATCGGGAACCGGAAAAGATCTGGACAAAGCGATCGGTCTTCTCAGAGAATCGTCCGATCTCGGATCTTCCCTGGGAGAATCCGAACTGATGAAGGCCCTCAGCGAACTTTCGACCAGAAGCTCTCTTACCGAAATGATCGCGAGGGCATGGAGATCCGCCCGGAACGGAGACGCCGGGGCGGAAAACGTGATAGGAAACGCGTATCTGACCGGAAAAGGAGTCTCGATCGATAAAAACAAGGCGGACGAATGGCTTAAAAAATCCGCCGAGGACTCGGATACGGGTTCCGGAGACTACTACGGAAGACTCTGGAGAGCCGGAACGAAAGATTCCCTGGCAGAGCTGTTCAGACTCGTGGAGAACAACGATACGCCGAAAGGACATCTGTACAAAGCGAGGCTGTTCAGATCCGGAATCGCCGGCGGCACTCCAGAATCCGCGCTGGACGAATACAGAAAAGCTTCCGACGGAGGACCGGCCTGGATACAGAACGAGTATTTGGATCACCTCAGGCGCCTGAACACCCCCGATTCGTGGAACGAACTTGCCAGAAAAAGCAGGATTTACGCCAACAGCGGAAACCCCGGAGCCTCGCTGCATCTGGGAAGGTGCTGCCGTCTCGGAAAAGGAACCGGAAAGAATCCCGACGAGGCTAAGATCAGAATCGAAATCGCTCTGAAGGCAGGTGTTCCCGACGCCGCCAGCGAGCTTATCGATTATTATCTGGATCTCGGCGGCGAAGAAAACTGCAGGAAAGCGTTCTCCGTCGCCGAAAAATACCTCGAATCCGGAAACCCCGGCCTTACCGGAAGATATGCCAGAATGCTTTATTCCGGAACCGGAACGGAACCCGATCGCGAATCCGCATTGAATTTTATGAGAAAATCCGCCGACAGCGGCATAGAATGGGCTGTGAACGAGCTTTTCGATATGCTGTGGGAAACCGACGATCCCGTGCTCCATGAGGAAATGTATTCCCGCATAAAGAAAGCGTCCGGCCCGTACAATGCGGGATCCACGTTCCGTCTGGGAAAAGCGATATATTTCGGAAAGGGAACCGATGAGAATAAAATCGCCGGCCTGGCTCTGATGAGAGTCTCCGAAAACAGAAACAAGTACTTCTCGAAGGAAATCAGAAAGATACTGGAAACCTGATCGTCTGCGCATCCTGTTGTAGATTATCCCGGCGAACGTCATGAAACTGTCGCGGTATCCGCGGATTCTGTCCTTCAGCCGGTCATCGCCGTTTCTGTTCTCCGGCGCGCCGGCCTTTTTCCTCAGCTCCACCGGATCCCCCTCGTTGAAACGGATCCAATCCGACGCAACGGTATCCGCCGGATCCTTTCCGAATCCTTTAACGTAGATCAAAGCGGACGTCTTCCCGTCCTCCGACACGAATCTGCAAGAGGGCAGACACATGCTCCTTATGCGATCGACCGCTCTGGCTGCGAAAAACGGCTCCATTCTGCAAGAGGAATCCGTTTCGATGATGTATCTGGACGAAGAGCCTGCTTCGGCATCCCGAAGGCTGAGAAAAGTGCTGACGCCGGGAACGGATACGGAGGCGCCGGGTCTTACTACCGCGAAGCATTCCGTATCCCTGAGAGTCTGGTTCAGAACTGTTTTCAGGGTGTCCTCCGCCCTGCTGCCCGACTATTCGACTATGACCCGAACTATCGGCTTCCCCGAAATGAGGAAATACTCGTCGCCGGAAATGATCGGAACGGCGGCGAATTTTATCTTGTCCGTCACGGACATGGTATTGATCCGCTCTTTCTCGGCGGCGGGGAACCTGCGATCCGAGATTATGCTGCGGAAGACTCCGCAGATGCGTTCGG
>JAEEKU010000139.1 GCA_016282555.1 Methanomassiliicoccaceae archaeon | reverse complement strand
CGAGAACTACCCCGACGTCGACGGACCCGCGGCAGCTGCGATGGGCATCAGCAACGAAGGCGTCTATCCCGCGGCCGCGGACTACGATCTCGTATACGACGGAGAGACTGGCGGATACGGGGACGCCGACACGGCGCTGATCGTATGGTACAGAACCATGGCCGCAACGTACACGTTCCCCGATGTCGAAGATTACGGCATCTCACTCGCGGAAGGATCCAAGTACAAGGACGTCTCGGAAGCCTCCAACGCGTGGATGTTGGATATCGACGTCACCGCATACAAAGCCGTTCCCGGATGGAACATCGACAACGCCCAGTACGGATACGCCCAGCTGGCGCCCCAGGACTACTCGGCCTCTCCCCTGGATCTCGTATTCGGGCCTACTCTGACCAAGTAAGGAAGGCGCTGACCTTTTCAAAACCGATCGGAGCCTCTCCGGCTCCGGTCCCCTTTAATCTCTTATTTCCCGCAAGGTTCTCCGCATCCCGGAAGGATCGCGCGTTTAACGCAGCACCGGTCTGCCGTCTTTCACCCCGACTTTAAGCACCGATTTCACAGGAACGCCGGTTTCTTCGGAAATGCTCCTGGCCGAATCCGATTTGTCGAGCACGACGATGACCTCCGTTACGGCGACGCCGTGCTCTTTCAGCGCTTTGATCATCGATCTGAGCGTCCCCCCGGTGCTGAGCACGTCGTCGACGATAACCGCGCGGGTACCCTCTTTCAGTCCCGATATGAACATCTGCGATTCGCCGTATCCGGTGGATTTTATGAAGGAGATCTCGTCCGGGAATCCGTGCCCTCTTTTTCTGATGACCTGAAAGGGTATTCCCGTCCTTATAGTGAGGGCGGCCGCGTACTGTATCCCCATCGCTTCCGGGGCCAGTATCAGATCGCAGTCCAGATCCGAAATCTCCAGAATATTGTCCGTTATCTCGTCCAGAAGTTCTTTGGTTATGCCCGGGTTTCCGTCGGAGACGGGGTTGACGAAATAGGGATAGTTTCCTTTCATGACCATTCTGGAATCGAGGTAGGTCCGGACGATCCTGTCTTTTGACATCGGTTCCGATCAGAGAATTATGCCTTTTTAATGATGCCGGAGAAGGATGCCCCGGCCCCGGGTCAGGCACGGACGGCGGATTCCATGCGTTATTATTTATCAGATAAGGGATACCCCTTCCATTATCCTGTAAGGGAATGGTGAGATCAACTTGAGCAGAACTTTGTTTACCGTAGGTCCGGTCAATGTGGAGGCCGATGTTCTCCAGTCCATGACCAGACCTATGATCACTCACAGATGCAAAGAGTACAAGCAGCTTCACGAGGGTATCGTGGAGAAGATCCGCAAGGCGCTGGGCACGGATATGGACGTATTTCTGGTCGCCGGATCGGCTTCCGTAATGCTGGAGGCCGCGATCCGCAACGGAGTGGGCAGAAAATCTCTCGGAATCACGAACGGCTCCTTCGGAAACCGCTCCATTGAGATCGCGGAGCTGAACGGGAAAACCGTCGAAAAGGTCCAGGTTCCCTGGGGAATGGCGATGAAGCCGGAACATATAGAGGGAAAGGTAACCGGAGACACGGAGGCGGTCCACTGGGTGAGCAACGAGTCCTCCACCGGGGTCTTCAGCGATTCTTCCGCGATCGCCGGCGAGGTCAGGAAGCAGAATCCCGGCGCGCTGATCATGGTGGATGCCGTCACTTCCGCGTTCGCCATGGATCTGAAGATCAAGGACATGGATCCCGATTCCCTCGTCTTCGGGACGCAGAAGGCTCTCGCGCTCCCCCCCGGGCTCGCGATCATGTTGTGCTCGCAGAGGCTTCTGGACAAAGCTAAGAAAGTGGAGAACAGGGGATTTTACACCGATCTCCTGAAGATAAAGAAGCAGAGCGACGTGAATTACGCGCTCACGACTCCCCCCGTGTCGCTGATGTACGGTCTCGACTACCAGCTCGACAAGGCTCTCTCCGAAGGCATGCCGGCGAGATACAGAAGGCACAGGGAGATGGCCGATGCCGTGAGAAACTGGGCGGACAGGAAGCTGGAGGGAATGTTCCCCGAGAAGGGATACATGTCCGACTCCATCGGCGTCGTCAACCGCGGCAAGATCGATTTCGATTCCCTCAACGCCAGGCTGAAAGAGAGAGGCTACGAGATCTCCAACGGCTACGGGGACGTCAAAGAGAAAACTTTCAGGATAGGACACATGGGAGACGCCACTCCCGACGGGGTCCGCAAACTGCTTTCGGCGATCGATGAAATACTGGAGGAATGAAATTGTCAAAGATCCTTGTATCCGATCCTCTCTCCGGGGAGGGTCTGGAGATTCTGAAGAATTCCGGATTCCCGGTGGACGTAAAGCCGGGGCTCTCCGAGGACGAGCTCTGCAGCATCATCGGAGATTACGACTGCCTTATAATCAGGTCGGGAACCAAAGTGACTTCCAGAGTCATCGATTCCGCCGGAAAGCTCCGCATAATCGGACGCGCCGGAGTCGGAGTCGACAACATCGACGTTCCCGCGGCCACCGCCAAGGGAATCCTCGTGATGAACACCCCGTCCGCCAACATTCTATCGGCGGCGGAGCACTCCTGCGCCATGCTTCTCGCGCTGGCCAGAAACATCCCCTTCGCCCACGAGTCCATGCACAAAGGCGAATGGAAGAGATCCAAATTCACCGGAGTCGAGCTAAACGGAAAGGTTCTGGGAATAATAGGCGTCGGCCGCGTCGGAGGAGAGGTCGCCAAACGCATGAAAGCGTTCAACATGACGATGATCGGATACGATCCGTATCTTCCCAAGGAAGTCGCGGATTCCATCGGAGTGAGGCTCACGACCCTGGAAGAGGTTATCTCCTCCTCGGACTTCATGACCATCCACACCCCGCTCCTTCCCGAGACCAGGAACATGATATCCCTCCCCCAGTTCAGGATGATGAAGCCCAACGCGAGAATCGCCAACGTCGCCCGCGGAGGAATAGTCAACGAAGACGATCTTTACACCGCCCTCAAAGAGGGAATAATCGCCGGAGCCGCTTTCGACGTCTGGTGCAACGAGCCTCTCTCCGAGGACGAGAAGAAGCTTCTGGAGCTCGGAAACCTCGTCACCACCCCGCACCTCGGGGCGTCCACCGCCGAAGCCCAGGAGAGAGTTGCTGTCGAAATTGCGGAGCACGCCGTCATGTATCTCAAGGACGGAATAATATCCAACGCGATCAACGCCCCCCGCGGAAAACTGGACGCGGAGACGGAGCCCTTCGTGATTCTCGCCGAGAGGATGGGCAGCATGGTCCAGCAGACCGTAGGGAACCATCCCCTGAACAAACTCGAGATAACCTACTGCGGAAACCTCTCCGGAAACGCCACCAAGCTTCTGACGGCTTACGCCGCGATCGGATATCTGAAGAACATCATCGGCACCGCCAACACCATCAACGCTCTTCCCATAGCGAAGTCCAAAGGCGTGGACATCACCGAGGGAAGCAACCCCGTTTCGGAGGATTACGCCTCCGCGATCGAGATGAGGTTCACCTACGGCTCCGAGAAGCGCTCCATCCGCGGAACCGTCATCGGAGGGCAGATGAGGCTCGTCGGCTTCGACTCCTTCTCCTTCGACATCCCCCTGTTCGGAAACATGGTGTACGTCAATTACGACGACGCCCCCGGAGTCATAGGAATAGTCGGAAACAACCTCGGAAAGGAGAACATAAACATCGGCCAGATGTCCGTGGGAAGATCCGGCAGAAAGGCCCTGATGTTCCTGACCGCCGACCGCACCGTTCCCCAGGAGGTAGTATCCCGCATCGCCTCCGAGATCGGTTCCGCCGAAGTGAGATCCCTCTGCTTCAAGGAGTGATTCCCTTGGGTATACTGACTGTTGAGGACCTCGCGCTGGCAATCAAGAACGGGTTCGACCGTCAGACTATCCAGAGGGGAGACGGAATGGGGAACATGGGCGAGGACGAAGCGTACGATCTCGCCCACCGCGTCCTCAATTTCTTCGGCTACTCCGACAGAATCATAGACAACGTCCTAGAGTCCCAGGACCGCGGCGCCTTCTACCAGCTGGAGGACGTCAAGATCCTCACCACCGAGCGCGAGGAGACCACTCTCTACGACGGCCGCGAATGGAGGATCCATTACTGGCTGTTCAAAAGGGATACCATCGACGAGCTGATGTCCTCGCCCGCCGTTTCGGACAGAACCAGAGCCAGGGACGAGAACGTCTACTCCCAGCTGGAAGACGACGCCTGGTTAAGAAACCGTGACTGATCCGTCCGGACTTTTTCCCTACCGGTTCCGCCCCGGACAGGCGGAGCTGGTGCATTTCATCGATGCCGCCGTCAGAGAGGGCAGGAACGCCGTTATCGAAGCGGGAACCGGCACCGGCAAGACGATCTCCTCGCTGTGCGGGGTGCTCCCGTACGTTCTCGACAAGGGGACCAAAGCGCTTTACGTCACCCGCACGAAATCCCAGCAGGAGCAGGTAGCCAGAGAGGCCGCCGCGATAAAGCGCAGGGTGCTCTGCGTTCCGTTCCAGGGGCGCTCCGCGGATTCCTGCCCGCTCATGCGCGGCGATCCCGATAAGGCAGACGGCACGCCGGAGGAGCTTTCGAGGCTGTGCTCCAGATGCAAGCGTCTGGACGGCAGCGGAGGCCGCATATGCGGATATTACGAAAGGACCGCCGATGCCGATGCCGGGTACTGGATCGGCGTCGTCCGCGAGTGCTTATCCCCGGAGGAGTTCGCGCTGAGGGCCGAATCCGAAGGGCTGTGCCCGTACGAGCTGCGCAAGCTTCTTCTGCCCGCGGCCGACATAATCGCGGTTCCGTATCCCTTTCTTTTCATTCCCGGGGCGAGGATGTCTCTGGAGTCGTGGATGGGGATCCCGGTTTCGGAGACCGTGGTGGTGGCGGACGAAGCCCATAATCTCCCGGACTACCTGAGGGACGTCCAGACCTTCGAAATCTCCAGAAACTCGCTGGAAAGGGCCGCCGCCGAGGCCCGCGGCCGCGGAGATCCGTATGTCTGGAAGGATCTCAGGGTCACCGACTTCACCGATGCTCTGGATTCCGCTCTGGATTCGGCGTGCAGGGAGTACCTCATCGACGAGGACGGCATGCTCCCGCCGTACTATCTCGAGGAGCAGCTCATGGAGCGTCTGGGGACGATCTCGTCCTCCCTGTTCAAAGCGGCGCAGGCGATGTTTGCAATCGGAGAGGGGATCGTCCAGGAGAAGGAGGCCGGGATGAAGCTTCCCCGCTCGTACATAAGGTCTCTCGGGATTTTTCTGCAGATATGGATGGAGGAGCAGGACGCGGCCTGCGTGCGCCTGATTACAGGCGGAGACAACCCGAAATTTCAGTCCTACTGCATGGATCCGTCTCCCGCCGCCGGCCCTCTGAACGCCTGCGTCTCGTCCGTCCACATCTCGGGAACCCTGGAGCCTCTGGGCAATTATGCCGACGAGATGGGGCTGGATGTCCCGCTGAAGCTGAAATCCGCCTCCTCCTTTCCCCCGGGGAACTTCCGGATGCTTTATTCCGGAGACGTGACCATGAGGTACGAGGAGCGCTTCTCCGATGAGAATTACCGCAGGCTTCTGGATCTCATCTCCGGATCGATCTCCTCCGCAAGGGTCAACACCGCGGTGTTTTTCCCGTCGTACCAGGTCATGGACCGCATCGTATCCGATCTCGATCCCGGGGACAGGACGGTGTTCGCGGAGCGCCGCGGCATGACGCAGGCCGCGCTCCTGTCTCTGGTGGAGGCGTTCAGGCGCTCGGACGGCGGAATCCTTTTCGGCATAACCGGCGGGAGAATCTCCGAGGGGATAGATTTTCCCGGAGAGGCTCTGAAACTGGCCATCATCGCCGGCATCCCGTTTCCCAAGCCCTCGGCCAGGCTCCGCGCGCTGAAGCATTATTACGATGTCAGATTCGGAGACGGCGCCGGCTTCGCGTCGATCGTTCCCGCCTCCAGAAAGGTCAGGCAGGCCGCGGGGAGAGTGATAAGATCTGAAACAGATCGCGGCATCGCGGTCATAGCGGACTGCCGCGCGGCGGTTCTCAGGGACTCCGGCGCGGAGCTGTCCGGAGACATTCCGGGGGAGATCCGCAGATTCTTCAGCGGCCCGGAACATCAAATCTATAAACGATATGCATAATCCGCATTCATGGAAATTACCGTGGATGACGCCGTCATCGACCTGATCAAAAAGGAACAGCGCGATTACCGCGTCTGCACCGCATGCATGGGTCCCGCATTGGTTCCCACGACCGTCAAAGGACCGAAGGATTCCGACATCAGGATCCCGGTGGGGGAGAACACCCTGTACATCTCCAGGGTCCAGGCGATGTACATAGACCGCGTCTCGATAGACATGGTCTACGACAAAGAGGACATAGACTCCTGTCCGGCGTTTTACTACAGAAGCGCGCACTGACTCTTCAGCGGAGAAGGATCGCTTTCTCCGCGGAACTTTTCGCCAGAGCGTTCAGATCGATTCCGAATTCTTCGATCCGCTCCGGTTTCGCCGCGGTCGTCACTCTGGACGGAAGGATCGTGCATCCTGCCGACGGGGATATCGAGATGTCGAAAGTTCCAATCTCTCTCGCTATTTTCATTATCTCGGTTTTGTCTAGACCGATAAGGGGCCTCAGAACCGGCATCTTTATCCCGGTTTTCTCCGCGCGGAGATTCTTAAGGGTCTGGGAGGCTACCTGGCCGAGGGAATCGCCCATGATTATCGCCTCCGCGCCGATTCTCCCGGCGAATTCGCAGGCCGTCAGATGCATGGCGCGCTTGCACATGACGCACTGGTAATTCCTGTCGCAGGATTCCTTGATCGCGGTCTGCGAGGGCCCGTGGGGAGCCGAATAGAGGGGAAAGCGGTTTCCGGAGGCTTTTTCCAGCTGTTCGGCCAGAGAGATAACGTTTTTTATCGTTCTCTCGTCGCAGTAGGGGCTGTTGTCCATGTGCAGCAGCGTTACTTCCGCGCCGGCGCGGTTCATCAGGTACGCGGCCACGGGGGAGTCTATCCCGGACGACATCAGCGCTACCGCTTTCATCTCATACCTGAACGTCGCCGTAGTCATCGGCGAGCTTCCTCGTGCTCTCGTATCTGCATTCGGGGCAGTACAGCTTCTCTCCTCTTCTGAGAAGCTCCGTTTTGCACTTTCCGCAAAGGGCCCTTATCGTACCCAGATGCTCTTCCTTAGTGGTAAGCTGGAGGGACGGTTTTATCCCCGTGACTCTGGCGCGGATATAATCTCCTTTGCGGAGCTCTTTGGAAACGTCGTCAGTGTAGTTCGGGGAGATCTTGGATACGTGTATCGTGGCGTACGTCTCGCACCCAAGGGATCTCTCGGTTCCCTCTTTGGCGACGACGTCCGCCGTGGCCATGGTGTTTCTTATGTCCGCGACGACGGCGTAAACGATATCTCCCTCCCTGAGGACATTGGGGGGATTGCGGGTGCGGACCCTGGCGACGCATTCTTTGTCGTCCAGCTCCACGACGCCTACCTGCGATGCGTAAACGATTCCGTTTTCGGAGAACGTGCCGTCGGAGGAATAGTACTCCTCCTCCACAGCTACCTCGTCTCCCGGGAAAACCAGTCTGGTGTCATTCATCGTAATTCACCTGATAACAACGACGGCAACGTCAACCGTCTGTTTTGCTTTTTTATGGAACGCGAATGTATGAGGGATTTCGTACTTATATGTTTTACAGAGGGTCGCCTCGCGCCCCTCCCTCCTGCAGAATCCGGTGACGAATTCCAGGGAATTTTCCATGTGGAACGAGTATACGCAATCCGAGAGCTCCATAGCCTTTCTGAGAAACGGACGATCCGCGTTCCTGTTCTGGCATCCGAACGGGGGATTCATTATCACCGTGTCCGCGGGCTCGTCCACGGAGAGGATATCTTTCTCTTCGAATTCTATGCAGCAGCCCAGTTCCAGAGCGTTGCGGCGCGCTATTTCCAGCGCTTTTCCGGATATGTCGAAACCCTTCACCGATCCGGCGCCCGCCAGAGAGGCCCCTACCGAGAGCATTCCGGTCCCGCACCCCAGATCCGCGACTTTCAGGCCGGCGATGTCTCCGGCGGAATACGCGCTGAAAATCACGTCCGCGGCTATCGCGGCGGGAGTCGCGTACTGTTCCAGAGACGGATCCGGATCTTCGAAGCCCCTTACTTTCTGGAGCGAGATTTCCAGCTCTTTCTTTTTCATTCCGCTCCGACATGGGCATTTCCGATATTGCTTTTTGCGTCCGGCAGAGGGAATATACGCCGTTTCCGCGCGTTTTTGTGTCATGCGGAGGGTTTCCGGGGGCCAGAGCCCCTATTCAGACAGTTTATATATCATGGAATTGTAAGGGTTCAACAGGATAGAGCCATGGGGATTGCAGATGACCGACGGCTGTATTCGTATCCCAAACTGCTTTCGGGTACGGTCCCCTTTAGCCGTGCCCGTTTTTTTTTCGTCTGTAACGGTTAAGGAAAAGTCCTTTAACGTTGGATCCGGATACCCTTACGCATACCTCGGTATGGCGCCTCGGAAGAGGGAGGTAACCAATGTCCAAAGTTCGCAGAGCAATAATCAGCGTTTCTGACAAAAACGGCATAGTGGATTTTGCCAAAGCCCTGTCTTCGCTCGGCACGGAGA
This sequence comes from Methanomassiliicoccaceae archaeon, assembly GCA_016282555.1. GTDB lineage: Archaea > Thermoplasmatota > Thermoplasmata > Methanomassiliicoccales > Methanomethylophilaceae > Methanoprimaticola. The sequence continues at coordinate 8,880 of JAEEKU010000139.1, read as the reverse complement.
TCATCTCCACCGGCGGAACGTACAAGCTTTTGAAAGAGAACGGCGTCCCCGCTAAGGAAGTATCCGACATCACCGGGTTCCCGGAGATGCTGGACGGCCGCGTGAAAACGCTTCATCCCAAGGTTCACGCGGGAATCCTGGCGCGCAGGGATCTCCCGGAGCACATGGACGCGATCAGCAGAATGGGCATCGAGCCGATAGACATGGTCGTCATCAACCTTTATCCGTTCAAGCAGACCGTTCTCAAAGGCTCTTCTTTCGAAGACATCGTCGAAAACATCGACATCGGCGGCCCGAGCATGATCCGCGCGGCCGCGAAGAACTGGAAATCGGTCGCGGTGGTCACTTCCCCCGATCAGTACGGCCCGATCCTCGAACAGCTGAGGAACGGAGGGGAGCTCTCCGAGGAACTTCTCGGAAGGCTGATGGCCGAGGCGTTCGTGGTCACCTCGGAATACGACGCCATGATAGCGTCCAGAATGTATCCGCATTTCTGCAGCGGATTCCCCGGATCCTTCCCCATACCCCTCGAAAAAGTCGAGGATCTGCGCTACGGCGAGAATCCCAACCAGTCCGCCGCTTTCTACAAGGATCCCTTCACTCCCGGCACCACGGTCGCCAAATCCGAGCAGCTTCACGGAAAACAGCTCTCGTACAACAACATTCTCGATCTGGATAAGGCTCTGGACATATGCATGGACTTCGAGAAGCCTACGGCGGTCGTGATGAAGCATACCAATCCCTGCGGCCTCGCCTCCGCGGACACGATCTACGACGCTTTCGTCACCGCGTACAACGTCGATCCCCTGTCGGCGTTCGGGTGCGTTATATGTCTCAACAGAAACTGCGACGTCGAAACCGCCAAAGAGATCTCCCAGCATTTCGTCGAAGCGGTAATATGCCCGGATTACGACGAGGGCGCGGCGGAGATAATGGAAGCCAAGAAGAACATCCGTCTTCTCCGCACCAACTCCCCCATCTGCCCCTCCGCCAAATACAGGGAGTTCAAGATGAAGAAGGTCCAGGGAGGAATGCTCGTCCAGACCGACGAGGACGTCATTATCGATCCGGCGAACCTCAAAGTGGTCACCAACCGCGCTCCCACTCAGACGGAGATCGACGCGCTGCTGTTCGCGTGGAAGCTCGCCAAGCACGTCACATCCAACGCCGTGGTTTACGTGCGGGGGGAGCATGCGGTCGGAATAGGAGCGGGCCAGATGAGCCGCGTGGACTCGGCTAAAATCGCCTCTATGAAAGCCAACGAGCCCACCAAAGGCTGCGTCATGGCTTCGGATGCGTTCTTCCCGTTCAGGGACGGAGTAGACGAGGCTGCGGCCGCCGGCGTGACCGCGATAATACAGCCCGGGGGCAGCATTAGGGACCAGGAGGTCATAGACGCCGCCAACGAGCACGGCATGGCGATGGTATTCACCGGATGCCGCGTTTTCAGGCACTGAAAAAAAATACGGGGGATGTCCCCCGCTCAAACTTTTTTGTTCTCTTCCACCGCGGATTCCAGATCCTCGGGTATGATGGGTCTGCCCTCGGCTTTTCTCTTCATATGTCCGCCGGGGCCTCCGCGGGCGATTCTCGCGTTCTCTATGCATTCCGGATTGTCGCATACGAACGCTGCGTAAACGATGTTTTTGCAGGGTTTCCCGCAGAATTCGCAGGTGTAGTCGTCGAAGTTTATCGCCATGTCCGGCCGTATCGCGGTACGCTTTATAGTACTGAGCGTTCAGAGATCCATTCTGAATTTCCTGTATCCGGACAGCGTTATTATCCCGTCCGGGGACACGGCGTCAGCTATGCCGATGTAATCCAGAGGATTCCCGATATCGCCGGCGGCCTCCACTATCCGGCCTCCGCCGGCTGCGCTGCCGATCTCTGCGCATTTTTCAGGGGTTCCCCTGACGGAGATGATATCCGCGCCCATCGATACAGCCAGAGCGGCGTCCTCCGGGCTTCCGGCCTCCGCTCTTATCTTCGCGGCGAAGGAAGCTTTGGAAATCCTCTCCATGGCGTTTCTCATTCCTCCGCAGAGTTTTATATGCTCTCCGGTCAGCGTGATCGGCCCAGCGTTCGGATCCCCTCCTCCGAGGAGAACAGCCATCCTCTCCTGATCCTCCAGACCGGGAGTGAGGCATGCGGGGGCCGCGATTATTATCCTCCCGGCTGCCTGATCAACGAGATCCGCGGTGTAAGAAGCGATCCCGCTCATGCGCGAGAGGATCGCCAGCGCGGCGGATCTGCAGGAGAGCACCGATCCGGCGGAGCCGTACACCGAGAGAACCCTGGTTCCCGCGCGTACCCTGTCGCCGTCCTTGGCCAGAGGAGAGGGATCTGCGCCGGCTGACAGGAAAAGATCGGACGCCTCGCCGATCCCGGCAACCACGGAGTCCTCGCAGCAGATTATGCTGAAGTTGGTTTCCGTATCCGGGAGGGAGCGCTCCAGCAGCGGATCTCTTCTTATTTTGAAATCATAGCCCAAACCTCAGACCTCCAGACGGAACTCCTTTCCGGTCTCCGGCAGTATGACGTTGTAGTCCTGGAGATCCGGGAGGAACAGGTCGCGGTTGTCGGAATGCATGAAGATGACGTTGTCCGGATCGCACTCTTCGATGAATTTCACGATCTGGCCGTGATCCGCGTGCGCGGAGAAATCGTATTTCTGGATTTCGCACTCTATGCGGACGGCCTCCCCGTCGATGTTTATGCATCCCTGCTCCAGCAGCATCCTGCCGTTGGTGTCCTCCGCCTGGTATCCCACGAGAAGGATCGCGCTCTTCGGGTCGTCCTTCAGATTCCTGAGGTATCCGAGGATCGGGCCTCCGTCGAGCATTCCGCCGGTGGTGACTATGATGTTTCCTTTCTTCGCGTAATCCCTTTGGCCGGCGTTGCGGACTTCGCTGAACCTTTTCTTGGCGTCCTTGAGCGCCCTGAAATCCTTCAGGTACTCCGGATACTCCATGAACAGGCGCGTCACGGATCTTCCCATTCCGTCCACCCACATGTCGTACCTCAGATCTTTGAGGAGGAGCATTATCTCCTGCGTTCTTCCTACGGCGAAGCACGGGATCAGCACGGTTCCGCCGCGATCGATGACTTCCCTGATCTTCGCCAGGAATTTCTTCTCCGTCTCCTTTCTCGGAGGGTGGCTGCGCCCGGCGTAGGTCCCCTCGACGAAGAGGTTGGTGCAGTCCGAAGGTTTTGCCTTTCCGACGAGCCTCTGGCTCTCGGTGTGTATGTCTCCGGAATATATCGTGCGCACGTCTTTCTCGAACGCGAACATGGCCGCTCCCGGGATATGGCCTGCGTCGAGCATGGTGACGTCTATCCCGTCCAGGGTGATCGTGTCCCCGTAGCTCATCGGAACCACGGCGTCCATGGTCTTCTCGATCTCCAGCGCGTTGTACGGCTGGACGTATTCCTCGGCCTTGGCGATTTTCAGGGTGTCGTTCATCATCAGCTCCGCGATCTGGGCGCTGAGGGGCGTGGTGAACAGCTCGCAGTCGTTTCTTCCGCAGACCTGGGGCAGCATGCCGCAGTGATCCAGGTGGGCGTGCGTCAGGAAGACGTGGTCTACTTTGGGCGCCGGAAGCGGGAACTCCGGAGGCTTGGTGGGGCTGAGGCCGTACTCGACCAGCATGGTCTTCCCGTTGGCCTCCATCGTCATTCCCATGCGGCCGACCATGTCGGCTCCGCCCAGGAATCTGTATTTCATTTCCATAGGTTTCAACTCCTTTTCTGTGCGCCTCGTCTCGCGAGGACTTTGTGAAAGGGGCGCGCCGCCCCCTTGACTGTGATACGGGGGCAAATCCCCCCGGATTAATATATAGGCAAGACTAACCGAATGTCGTATTTTTAGGTTGCTACGGAGGAATGCGCGTCCGCGGGCGCATCCGCTCCGCCGGGATACAACTATATACAGACATTCAATCCCGCGCACAGAGGCTGTTAGATTGTTTTGCTCAAAATGCGGTTCGATGATGTTCCCTAAGGAGGGGAAGTTCGTATGTTCCTGCGGGGAGACCGAGGATATAGGGGGCAGATCGGAGGTAATCGTCACGGAGTCCAGAGACAAGGAGACCGTTATCCTGTCTTCAGACAGTCCCGCGACGCTTCCCAAGGTCCGCGTGCTGTGCCCGAAGTGCGGCCATACCGAAGCCTATTACGTGATCAGGCAGACGCGCGCCGCCGATGAACCCGAGACCACGATTTACCGCTGCTGCAAATGCAGCTACTCCTGGAGAGAATACTGAGGGAAAAGCCCATGTTCGATACCGAGACAGAAACAGATCCGGACGCGCAGTTCAGCGCGGAGCTCAAATCAGAGACGCTCAAAGGGCTCGTAAACATAATCTCAGCTCTGGTGGACGAAGTGAAATTCACGCTGACCCCGGAGGGAATGACCCTGAAGGCCGTGGACGCGGCGCACGTCGCCATGATCGAGATGAAGGTGGAAAAGGAAGCCTTCATAAGGTATCACGCCGAGGACTGCGAAATCGGAATCGATCTGGACAAGCTGAAGAGCGTTCTCCGTCTGGCTTCTGGCGTCGACGTCATCAGGATGGAGCAGGACGCGGAGAAGGGAAAGCTGATATTCAAAGTCGGAAACATCACGAGGGCCATGACGGTTCTCGACACCTCCGGAATGAGCGATCCCAAGGTTCCGGATCTGCATCTCAAAGCGAGCATAGGCATCTCTTCCGACGAGTTGAAAAGAGGAATAAGCGCGGCGGATACGATATCCGACCACGTTTCGGTCAAAGCCACTCCCGAGCGTTTCATCCTCTCCTGCGAAGGAGATACGGATTCCGTTTCGCTCTCCGTCGGGAAGGAGTCGCTGGCGGAGCTTTCCACCGATACGGAGGTCTGCAGCCTGTTCCCGCTGGATTATTTCTCGAATATCATCAAAGCCGTGCCCGGAGGAACCGTTATCCATATAGAACTGGACAACGATTACCCCATGAAACTCCTGTTCAGTATAGCCGACCGCCACGTGCTGGTCAATTATTTACTGGCTCCGAGGATCGAGAGTGATTAAGCATGGGGGAGTACACCGTATCGGAACTCGAAAAGATGGCTGACAGACTCAGGCTGCACGTTATAGAGATGACGTATGCGGCGTCTTCCGGCCACCCCGGAGGCTCACTCTCCTCCGCCGAGCTTCTGTCGGTGCTTTATTTCCACTCGATGAGGCACAAACCTTCGGATCCCTCCTGGGACGGCCGCGACAGGTTCATTCTCTCCAAAGGGCACGTCGCCCCGATCCTCTATGCGGCTCTCGCGGAGGCCGGCTATTTCCCCGTGGACGAGCTCCTCACTCTGAGGAAGATCGGTTCCAGGCTTCAGGGGCATCCGGTGCGCGGCAAGCTCCCGGGCGTGGAGATGTCCACCGGATCCCTGGGGCAGGGCCTCAGCATGGCCGCCGGCATAGCTCTCGCCGGAAAAATGGACGGGAAGGACTACAGAACGTTCTGTCTTCTCGGAGACGGCGAGCTTCAGAGCGGCCAGAACTGGGAGGCGGCCATGTTCGCCCGCCAGTACGGACTGAGCGGCCTGATCGCGTTCGTGGATCGCAACAGGCTGCAGATCACCGGCAACACCGAGGACGCCGTGGGTCTGGATCCCCTCCCGGAGAAATGGAGGGCCTTCGGCTGGAACGTCATAATCGTCGACGGCCACAGCGTCCGCGAGCTCATCGAAGCGGTGGACAAGGCGTCCAGATCCAGAAAGAATCCCACGGTCGTCATTATGAACACCGTCAAAGGAAAAGGCGTTTCGTTCATGGAGAACAACGCCGGATTCCACGGGCGCGCGTGCAGCGAGTCCGAGTACCGGAAAGCGGTCGGGGAACTGAAGGAGGCTCTGCGTTGAATTCCAGACTTCTTGCACAACGCAATTATTACGGAAAGGCTCTGGCGGATCTCGCCGGGGAGAGGGAGGATATAGTCGTTATAGACGCGGATCTCGCGGGTTCCACCAAGACTTCCGATTTCAAGGCCGTCGCGCCGGAGAGATTCGTGGAAGTCGGGATAGCGGAGCAGAACATGATCGGGATCGCCTCGGGTCTGGCGGCATCCGGGAAGGTAGTTTTCGCATCCACTTTCGGAGTGTTCGCCACCGGCCGCTGCTGGGAGCAGATCAGGCTCGCGGCCGCGTATCCGAAACTCAACGTCAAAATCGTCGCCACCCACTGCGGAATCAGCGTCGGAGAGGACGGCGCCTCCCATCAGGCTCTGGAAGACATCGCGATAATGCGCGCGATACCGAATATGACGATCGTCTCGCCGGCGGACGCCTACGAGGCCTACGAGGCCACCAAAGCGATAGCCGGATATCCGGGGCCGGTCTATATGAGAATGGGGCGCTCCGAGTTCCCGACGATAACCGAGGAGGGCAGGAAGTTCGAGATCGGAAAGGCCTCGGTGATGAGATCCGGAAAGGACGTCACCGTCATCGGATGCGGGCAGATGGTCTCGTCCTGCCTGGAAGCCGCCGGTATCCTCGCGGAAGAGGGGATCGGGGCGGAAGTCATCAACATGTCTACGATAAAACCGCTCGATTCCGGCGCGGTAATCGGATCCGTGAGCAAGACCGGATGCTGCGTCACCGCCGAAGAGCACAGCATCATCGGAGGACTGGGCTCCGCCGTGGCCGAGTGCCTGTGCGAAAGCGTCTGCGCTCCCCTGGAAAGGGTGGGGACCAGAGACACCTTCGGCGAATCCGGCAAGCCGTCGGATCTTATGGAAAAATACGGCCTTACCGCTTCGGACATAGTCTCCGCCGCGAAGAGGGCAATCTCAAGAAAGAAGTGATTTTATGAAGATCTTTATCGACACTGCTAATCTGGACATGATCAGGGAGATCAACAGCTGGGGAATCCTCGACGGAGTCACTACGAACCCCAGCCTCATAGCGAAGGAGGGCGTGGACGTCAGAACCCGCGTCAAAGAGATCGCCGAGATAGTCGACGGGCCCGTATCCGCCGAGATAATGTCCGTGACCGCGCCCGAGATGATAGCGGAAGCCCGCGAAGTCGCCGCGATCCACCCCAATATCAACATCAAGCTTCCCATGTGCGTCGAGACTCTGAAAGCCGTGAAGGTTCTCTCGGCCGAGGGGATAAAGGTCAACGTCACCCTGATATTCTCCGCCCACCAGGCGCTTCTCGCGGCCAAAGCCGGCGCGGCCTACGTCTCGCCGTTCGTCGGCCGTCTGGACGATATCGGCACATACGGAATCGATCTCGTGGCCCAGATCATGCAGGTGTTCCAGAACTACGGCTTCGCCACCGAGGTCATAGCGGCGTCCATACGCAGCCCGGCCCATGTTCTCGACGCGGCTCTCGCCGGGTGCGACATCGCCACCATCCCCTACGATATTCTCAAGAAGATGGTGCAACACCCGAAGACCGACGAAGGCATTGCCAAATTCAAGGCCGATTACGAGAAGTCCGTAAAGAACTGAGATGACGTACGATGCTGTTGTGGCGGGGGCAGGTCCCGCCGGAACAATGTCCGCGCGCATTCTGGCCTCCCGGGGTTACGGGATAAAAGTTCTGGAGGACGATCCCATTTCGGGGAAGCCGGTCCAGTGCGCCGGCCTGGTTTCGGAGCGCGTGCTGGGGATGTCAGGGGTGAAGCCGGAGGTTTTCGGCAGATTCTACGGCGCCGAAGTCATTTTTCCGGACGGCAGCTCGGTGATCGCCAGATCCCGGAACGTCAAGGCCGTCGCTATAGACCGCGGGGATTTCGACCGCAGGATGGCCGATGCGGCCGCGGACGCCGGCGCGGAGTTCTCGTACGGCAGCAAGTACCTCTCCCATGAATCCGGCGGAGATGAAGTTTCGGTAACATCGTCTTCGGGCACGGACCGGTGCAGGGCGGTCATCGGCGCGGACGGGTACGGATCCAGAGTGGCCCGCTCCCTTCCCGGCAATCTTCCCAGGGAGTACGTATACGGCGCCCAGTACGATCTGAGGCACAGAGCTGATTGCCAGGATATTTTCAGGGTGCGCATGGGAAACGGGTGCGCTCCCGGATTCTTTCTCTGGGAGATCCCCTGCGGTGACTTCACGCGCGTGGGGCTCTGCGTATCCGCAGGGAAAGGGTACCCCTTCGGTTATCTGAACAGCATGGTCAGAAAGTTATATCCTGATTCAGGAATCATAGCGAGATACGGCGGGAAAATACCCCTGGGCGGGCGCAGAACGACTTACGGCGAAAAGTGTCTGCTCATAGGTGACGCCGCCGGGCAGGTGAAGCCCGTATCCGGAGGCGGTATTTATCCCTCCTTGGTTTCCGCCGGAATTCTCGCGGACGTTCTCTCGGATGCGCTGGACAGCGGAGATCTTTCAGCGGGCAGGCTCTCCCGCTACGAGAAGCTGTGGAAGGCCGAGCTCGGAAGGGAGATGAAATTCGGATACTATCTCAGGAAAAAGTTTACCGCGATGGACGATTCCGATATAAACCGCGCCGGCAGGTACAGCAGACGCGGCGACGTCCGCCCCGCTCTGGACGAGATAGATCTGGATCGCTCCAGCGACGTGGTCCGCGCGATCCTCCGCAAACCGTCGGCGTGGCCGGGGGCTTTGAACTTATACCTGAGGTCTCTCTTTTGAAACGCGTCGTCTTCGCCAGAATACCGGCCGGAGAGGCGGGAGAGAAGATCCGCTTCCTTCTGGACGGAGGATACGCCGACATACACGCCAGAATATCCAAGGATGCGGAGTACAGATACGTTCCCGTCCTTCCGGAATATGCGGGATCCGAAGAGCTGGCGGGGTTCGAATTCACGGAGGGGGAAGCCCATACCCTGGACCGCAGATCCCCTCAGGAGCGCATACGCGAAAAGCTCTCGGAGCACCCGGAGATT
>JAEEKU010000138.1 GCA_016282555.1 Methanomassiliicoccaceae archaeon | reverse complement strand
TCCATGCCGATACCTCCCTCAGGCCTTCATTTCGTCGTAAACCTCTTTTGCAGTGTTATCCAGGAGGGACTGTCCTGCGGGGCTGATTGCGCGGCCCTGTTTCTCTTTGGAAACAAGGTATCCGGCTGCTTCGAGCTGCATCATGCATTTTCTGGCGATGTTGCGGCTTCCCTTGACTGCTCTGTTGGGCATCGAGCCTTTGTCGGCGTAACCGCCGTATTCGGCCGCGAGCCTGGAGGAACCCATAGGTCCTTTCACGTACAGTTTTCTCATGATGGAGGCGGCCCTAGTGTACCACCAGTCATCCTGGGAAGGCGCTCTTTCTGTGTGCCTGCCGGTTTTAGCGAACTCGGCCCATTCAGGGGGAACGATGTTGGGGTTTCCCTTGAGTTTCTGGGCCGTCTTGAGTATAAGCTGCTCAGCAGGAACGTCGTAGACGGTAACCATTTTTATACCTCGCACTGTCCTGACGGACAATAACGAAATCCGGCATTAATGAATCTATATATAAGCATTGCTAAGCGTAAAGTAACTTTCTTTAAAAATCACCAACTTCGCGCGTTCGGCGGAGCCCCCGCGCGACCTGAAGACGAAACGCCTTCCACGGCAGTCAGGATAAACAGCCTGCTGAAATCCGTGAGAGGGCGTACTGATTTTTCCTATTTATAATGTTTCTCCGGTTTCCGATCAAAGATTAATAATCCGGAACGCACTCTCCGGGACATGGAAGAGAAGCCTAATTTCTGTACCAGATGCGGCGCGAGTCTGCCGGAAGGTGCGGAATATTGTCCCTATTGCGGAAACGATCCGGGCGGAAGAACCGAGAATCGGCATGTGCGCACCGAAGATGAAAATAAGCTCGATAACACCCGCATATGCATCTTGATCTACAGCTTCATCGCCTTAGCTTTCGGAATCATCATCCTTCTCAGCAGCCTCGCCGTAACGGACGAATTCTGGGAGGTGTTCATTTCTCAGATGTCCGACTATCCGGAAATCGCCGACAGCCTTTCGAATATAACTGCGGAGGAACTGAGAAACAGCATGATGCTGGAAGGCGGAGCGATTCTCGGCAGCGGTATCCTTGCTATGATTTCCGCTGTCGCGATAAAGCGCCAGAGGGGATTCGCCGCAGCGTTTATCTCGTGCGTTATCTCGTCTTTTCTTACTTTAGCCGTTTTCCCGTTCGGAATAATAACTCTCCTGATAGGACTGTATATGGCGTACCGCATCAACCGGTACAAACATCTTTTCTGCAGTTGAAATCCCTTATAAACCAGATACCCTTACGGCCGGCCGTGAAATTCGTCGTCGCCGTAAGCGGTGCTTCCGGTTCTGTTTATGCATTGCGTCTTCTTCAGGTGCTTCCCGGTGAAAAAATCGCAGTCGTGTCCGGCAATGCCGGAAAAATTCTGAAGCTGGAAACGGGAATGGAAGTCAGCGAGCTCACCGGACTCGCGGGCGAATCTTATTCCGACGACGATATGGCCGCCCCCATCGCTTCCGGAAGTTTCCGGTATGATGCGATGTTTATAGCTCCCTGCAGCGAATCCACAGTCGCCAAAATTGCCTGCGGGATAGCCGATACGCTGATTACCAGGGCGGCTTCCGTATGCATCAAGGAGCATAAAAAACTGATTTTGCTGATAAGGGAAACCCCGAAAAGCCCGATTATGCTGGAAAACGAGCTTAAACTGTCAAAGATGGGCGTAATAATAATGGATGCCAATCCGGGTTTTTACCCCCGTCCTCAGACCGTCTCCGATATCGTGGATATAGTGGTCGGAAGATGCCTCGATCAGGCGGGAATCGAGACGGATCTCTACAAAAGATGGATATGAGACGGGGATCGGAACTCCTGTCTTTCATAACTTTCTTTATATTCCGTCAGAGTATTTTTCATACGGTGGGTATGGGCAAATTCGTCTTGAAAAAATCCGCGGATGACAGATACATGTTCAATCTTCTCGCCACAAACGGCCAGATTATCTGCACTTCGCAGATGTACGTATCCGAATCCGCCGCGAAAAACGGCATCGAATCCGTAAGGAGGAACGCCGGCGCCCATGTCGAAGACCAGACCGTTTCCGGTGCTGAAACGAAGTTATTTCCGAAATGGGAACTCTATAAGGACAAAGCCGGAGAATACAGGTTCAGGCTCAGCGCTTCCAACGGAGAGACGATCGTCGTCGGACAGGGATACAAAACCAAGGCGAACGCCAAAGGCGGAATAGAATCCGTACGCAGAAACGCTCCCTGTTCCGGAATAATAGAAGAATATGCGTGATATTTTATCCCCGGACCGTTTTTCCGGGACGTTTCAGCGGGTTTTCTTAAGACGTTTCCGGCATAAGACTTATCATGTCCGATTAAATCAGCCGTATGGTTTTATGGCTACGATTGCGGAGCGTATTGAAAAACTGCCGATGACCAGAACGGCATGGACCATTCTCATGATCGTCGGCGTGGGCTGGATGTTCGATGCGATGGATCAGGGAATGGTCAGCGGGGTGATCGCGTCCATAGGAACCGACTGGAACCTTTCTCTCTACGAAAAGAGCTGGCTCATCAACTCCGGAATAATCGGCATGATCCTGGGAGCCGCCCTGTCCGGCATTATAGCCGATCGCTGGGGAAGGAGAAGAGTAATAACCGTGACTCTGCTCATTTACTCGGCCGGAAGCGCTCTCTGCGGACTCAGCACGGAATACTGGATGCTTATCGTTTTCCGTTTTATCACCGGATTCGGACTGGGAGGGGAGCTTCCCGCGGCATCCACGCTCGTAACGGAGATGTCTCCCGCCGCTTCCCGCGGAAGGAACGTCGTTCTTCTGGAAAGCTTCTGGGCCTGGGGATGGATCGCGGCTTCTATGGTGTCGTTCCTCGCTATTCCCGAATTCGGCTGGCGCGCGGCGTTTTTCATCGGCGCTCTTCCCGCGTTATTCGCCGCCGTTCTGAGATTCGGCGTTCCGGAATCCCCCAGATATCTGGAGATCAAAGGAAAGCACTCCGAGGCGGACGCCGTCGTTTCGAAAATGGAGAGGGAAGCAGGAATCGAACCGTCGGATTCCGGTCCGGAAAACATTTCCGCAAAGAAGGACCGCGGACTGTTCTTCAGGCTCTGGAACAAGGACAATATACGCAGCACGGCTGTTCTTTGGGTGATCTGGTTCGGAATCAATTTCGGATATTACGGTTTCGTGCTCTGGACTCCCGATCTGCTTGTGAACAGGGGATTCAGCATGGTCCGCAGTTTCGGATACATCGTCATAATGTGCTTCGCGCAGCTCCCCGGTTATTTCAGCGCGGCTTATCTGATAGAGAAGATCGGACGCAAACCCACGCTTATCATATATTTCGCGGGAACCGCCGTTGCTTCATGGCTGTTCGGCCACGCCGGCTCGGCACTGGCCATTCTGATCACCGGATGCCTTCTGTACTTCTTCGCGCTCGGCGCATGGGGGTGCGTCTACTCCTATACTCCTGAAGTGTATCCCACCGAGATCCGCGGTTCCGGAACCGGCTGGGCTTCGGCGTTCGGACGCGTAGGCGCGTTCATCGCTCCGTTCATAGTACCGGCGCTGTACGGCATGTACGATAAAGACACCGGGTTCGTCATGGTGTTCATAGTTCTCACGATCTGCTTCGCTGCAGTGGCGGTGACGGTGGCTCTGTTCGCCAGGGAGACAAAGGGAAAGAATCTCGCGGATTCCCAGTGAGTCGTACGTAAATGAAGGAACTGATGCCTAGGTGCTGAAACCCATTTTTGAATACATTTCAGCGCCCTTCGCTTCCTTCCCAGACGTACGCGGAGATCTCTTCCGGGTTTCCATCCGGGATCTCCGTTTCCGCGCTGCCATTACGGCCGGATACATTTTTGGTAAATGAACATCCCGGCGGCGTCAGTTCCGGCAGATACATTGCGGTAACCGCATCTCCCGGAACAACCGGCATCAGCCGGCAACCGCTCAGTGTTATAAAGAGTGAGAATAATACCCCCGCATTTTCAGAAAAGGCGATAACATGGCTGACAAACGTCCGGAATCAATGGCGCGCATAACGAACTCCGAATCGGCTGAAAAATTCATTGCCGAACAGGTAGAAAGCCTGAGGAATCAGATCAAAGACGGAAAAGTGATCTTAGCTCTTTCCGGCGGAGTGGATTCTTCGGTCGTTGCGGCGCTGCTCATAAAGGCGGTAGGAAAGAATCTGACCTGCGTGCACGTGAACCACGGTCTTCTCAGAAAAGGCGAGCCGGAGCAGGTCGTCAGAGTGTTCCGCGACGAGATGAACGCAAATCTTGTGTATGTCGACGCCGCGGACAGGTTCCTTTCGAAACTGGAGGGCGTCTCGGATCCGGAACAGAAGAGAAAGATAATCGGCGCCGAATTCATACGCGTTTTCGAAGAGGAAGCCGCCAAGCTGAAAGACGTGAAGTTCCTCGCCCAGGGGACCATTTATCCGGACATCATCGAAAGCAAAGGAGTGAAAGCGCACCACAACGTGGGCGGGCTCCCCGAAGATCTGGGATTCGAGCTCTGCGAACCCGTCAAGTACCTTTACAAAGACGAGGTCCGCGTGGTGGGAAAGGCCCTGGGCCTTCCCGACAGCATGGTCTACCGCCAGCCCTTTC
>JAEEKU010000137.1 GCA_016282555.1 Methanomassiliicoccaceae archaeon | reverse complement strand
CGATGAGATGCGGGTTTCAGAACCCTTATCCGGGACTACGGACGCGTACGGTTCTTCGACGGGGCCGAATATTCTGCCTACGATGCCGATCTTCCTGCGATCCGCATCGAATACCGGATCTCCTATATCCGGCAGTTCTTCGCACCTTACTATGGTCCTGCCGTCTCTGGTTACCGACTCGATCATACCCAGACGCTTCATGGAACCGTACCGTGACCTATATGTACCCCTTAACTAAAGGGACGTTTGGCTATATTGTTGTTTCGTATAAATGGTTTTCTGTTGCTTTTATAAACTATGAACGTAACTTTTCTGCAGTTCTATATATCAGTTGCTTCGTTTTTCCGCGTCTGATGGATGTATATGCATACAACGATGAGCAAAGTAAAATGTTCCTTAAGGCCGGCCGCATTGCCCGCCGCGGGCGCTGGCCGTCTGAACATAGAGTTTAATAGTAGCCAATGTTTCCATGCACCAACCAGCCGCATAATGCGGGAAGAAATCGGAGGGAAAAAATGGATCTCATGACCTTCATAACCCTGATAATCATCGCTTTCGCCGTCGTTATGATCGTGGCGGGCTTGTTCGCCGCGATCCTGGGCTCCGGAAAGAGCAGAGCGTACGGCGGAATCATGCTTGTCGCAGGTTTAATAGTCGGAATCGTCTGGTTCTACCTCACGGGATGGAGCGATATAGAGCCGTTCTGTGGCGTCGAGCTTTATGACGCTTTATATAGCGCAGTCGTCGACCTTATCGCAGTTGTCATCGGTGCTCTCATCGCAGTGGGAATATTCCTGGCAGCTGTCCTCAAAAGCTGATTTCAAACTTTTTATCCGTTTTTCATATTCCCGGGGCCCGGATTCCGGGCTCCGGTTCCTCTTGTTCTGACCGCTAAGATTATTATCGTTGATGCCGTGGCACGATCCGATGTCCAAGGTATCCATAATCATGGGGAGCAAAAGCGATTTTCCTGTCGCCGAAAAGGCGATAGCCATTCTGAAAAAGTTCGGCGTGAGATACGATATTGCAGTAGCGTCCGCCCACAGAACTCCCGGAAGGGTGGAAGACCTTGTGAAGGGCAGCGGCTCCGACGTTTTCATCGCGATCGCCGGAATGTCCGCAGCGCTTCCCGGAGCCGTCGCGTCGTTCACCGTCAGGCCGGTTATCGGGGTCCCCGTGAGCGGGACGATGAAGCTGGACTCCCTTCTCTCCGTGGTTCAGATGCCCCCCGGGATACCCGTCGCCGCGGTAGGCCTCGACAGAGGAGACAACGCCGCCATCCTGGCGGTAGAGATTCTGTCCCTGCAGGATCCGGAGCTCAGATCCAGGTTATGCGAATACAGGCTGGAACAGGCGGACAAGGTCATCGCCGATTCCGAGAAGGTCGTTGCAGATGCTGGGTGCTGAAGAGTTCATTGAGGATGCCATAGCGGAAGCCAGGAAAAGGATACCCGGAAAAGCCGTGATAGCCTGCTCCGGCGGCGTCGACAGCATGGTCGCCGCGGTTCTGGTGAGCAGAGCGATCGGGGACAGGCTGCTCGCGGTCTACGTCGACAACGGCCTCATGAGGAAGGGAGAGACCGAAGAGGTCCGCGGGATGTTCGAGGACCAGGGGCTGAATTACAAGATCGTAGATGCCGGCGACGAGTTTTTCGCCGCTCTCAAGGGGATCACCGATCCCGAGAAAAAAAGGAAGACCATAGGCGAGAAGTTCATCCGCATATTCGAGCGCGAAGCCGCTTCTTTCGGCGCGGAAGTTCTCGTCCAGGGCACTATAGCGCCGGACTGGATCGAAAGCGGGGACGGCGTCAGAGATACGATAAAGTCGCATCACAACGTCGGAGGCCTCCCGAAGGATATGGGGATGGAGCTGTTCGAGCCGCTCAGGGATCTGTACAAGGACGAGGTCAGGGATCTCGCGAGGATTCTGAAGGTGAGGTCCTCCGAGAGACAGCCGTTCCCGGGCCCGGCGCTCGCCGTAAGATGTCTGGGAGAGGTCACGAGGGAGGATATAGAAATCGTCCGCGAGGCGTGCTTCATCGTCGAAGACGAGATTATGACCGCTTCGGTATCGGGAAAGATGGAGATGCCCTGGCAGTACTTCGCGGTCCTGCTTCCCTCCAGATCCGTCGGGGTCCAGGGAGACCGGAGAGCCTACGGCCGCACCATCGCGATACGCGCGGTTTCGTCCGTGGACGGCATGACCGCCACCTACTCCATGATTCCGCTGGAAGTGCTGGATTCCATCTCTTCGCGCATAACCAACACTATGAAGGATTCCGTCAACAGGGTGGTTTACGACATCACGAACAAGCCTCCGGCCACCATCGAATGGGAGTGATTCCCAACTTTTTTAACCAGTACCCGTATCTTCCGCCGATGAAAATTTACGTGATCGACAACGGGGGCCAGTGGACTCACCGCGAGTGGCGCGTTCTGAGGTACCTTAAAGCCGATACGGAGATCGTTCCGAACACGGTTCCCTTCGAAGACATATCCGACGCGGACGGGCTGGTTCTTTCGGGCGGGGCTCCGAGCGTCGCTTCGGACGGAGGGCGCATGGGGAACAACGGGGAATATCTCGACAAGGCGGAGGTTCCGGTGCTGGGGATATGCGCCGGAATGCAGTTTATCTGCAGCCACTTCGGAGGAGAGCTGGGTCCGGGAAAGGTTCCCGAATTCGGAGGAGTAGATCTCAGAGTGATCTCCGGCGGCGGCTTGTTCGAAGGGCTTCCGGACAGATTCAGGGTCTGGGCCTCCCACAACGACGAAGTGAAGAGAGTCCCGGACGGATTCGAAGTGACCGCCGCGTCGGATTCCTGCCCGAATGAAGCCGTCCGCTGTCTGGATCGCCCCGTTTTCGGCGTGCAGTTCCACCCGGAAGTGGAAAACACCGAATACGGAACCGAAATCTTCAGGAATTTTCTGAAAATAGCGGAAGAGCACGCCAAGAGACGAGCGCATGCATAATGCCGGCATCGTCCGGCGCATTCCGCCCGCGAAAGGCGGCAATTTATACATTTTTAAAAACGGCGCTCCGCAGAGAGTCCCGGGGCGACTGATGCTTTAAAAGAAGATTCCGGCCGGAGCCGGATTCGTATTTCACTTCTGCTGGCTCATCGATTCCAGCTGGCTGATGACCTGCCAGATGATGGTCCTTCCGTGCAGAGGGATGTTGGGATCGTTGGCGAGGTCGTCAAGGATAACTATGGCGCTGGTCGCGCGGACGTCCATGGGCTCTTTCAGGTCGAGAAGCCTCGTCTTGGCGTCGGTGGCGCCCTTTCTTATGTTTCTGGGAATAGATGTATCCTCGGCAAGAGTATCGAGGACATCTGTTATCTGTTTAACTTTGTCTACTGCCATTGTATCGACCTCAGAAGGATTCGAACTCCTCTTGGATATCTTGGACGAGCTGTTCAAGAACCTCTTCGAACTGCTCGGATTTATACTCTCTCACTCCGCCCAGATCGCTTTGGATTTTGACAACAAAATTCTTGTTTTCCTTTACTAATTCTACGTTGCAAAGGACCTCTTCCATTTCGGTACCCCCTAAATTCAGACCTTTATCTGCACCCCTTATTTATAACCTACACATCGATGACGGGCGTTCCGCTTTGTTTATTTCTGCGTCATCCGCGTGACCGGAGGCTCATTTTCTGAGGAAAGATTTGCATTTAGAATAGAGATCGTCGGTGGGCTGCAGATCCGCCCATCCCTCCGGCGCGGTTTTTATTTTCAGGCGGGTTCTCTCCGAAACTTTGATCACATCTTTTTCGAAAGCGTCCCTGTCTCCGATCCCGGTGTCTATTTTCAGTATATTCTCGTAATTGCCGAGACTCAGAAGCCATCTGAGATACCCGTCTCTTCCCGGCTCGATTCCGAGGACTTCTCTCATGTCGTCGGTGAGGCTCTCCTCCGTAGCTGTTGTATCGGCCTGATCGGCGTCCATGAACTCGTCGAAATTCGTAGCCATGGCCGGAAACACGTATAAATGGCCGGTGTACGCCTTCTGGAGTTCATTGTATTTCGGCCCTCCGGCGATGTTTATACCCACGCAGTCATGGCAGAGGCATCCGTCCGCATCGCAGAACATAGCTCCCGGTTTCATTCCTTTCTCCCTGCACCACTCCGGAATATTCCACTCGTAGTTCCCGCAGGTTCCCAGATAGAATCCGATTCCGTCGACGAAAGGCTGCATGTCGATCGCGTAGTCTTCTACCGTGGATTTCAGTTTGTCCGGTTTCGAATGAAGCCCGAGGTCGACCGTTCTTATAAGAATATTATATTTCTCCGGATCCGGGGAATATCTCCAGGCGGAGACTTCGTCCCAGCTTATGGTTTCGTAAGGAATCCCGGCCTTCTCCAGTTTTCTTCTGATCGACGCGTTGCTTCCGTGATCCACGACCGTTATGTGTTTCTCCTCCGGATCCTTCCTGAGACTGTACATGAGATTGTCGTCCGCCATGGGGCAGAGGATGATTCCGAGAACTCCTTTCGTCATACCGGCGGGTGTACCGGCGCCGGACGTATTATGTTTTCCGGAAAGAGGCTGGAAAGGGATTCTACGAAACTTTTAAAATAGGGATACGATTAACGTGCATTTCCGGTCCTGATGTCTTAGTGGTAACGGGATACGGTCGCGGCGGACCCGCCGCTGTTCGGAGAACGATAAAATGGCTGATGAAGAGTCTGTAAAACACGGATTCCAGGAGGAGTTCGAGTCTAAGGCCCGCGGTTTCGGTAAGGGGAAGTACGGGAAAATCCTCAAGACTGCCCACACCCCCTCCCCCGAAGAGCATAGGAAGACTATGTACATCACGGGGCTGGGTATAATTATCATAGGAGCCATAGGTTTTGCCATCTGGTGGCTGATGACGTACCTTCCCACCTACTTCTGAGGGGATGCTGAATTGAGCAAGTTAATGTCCGGCGGTCTGATGGATGATATGGATCCCGAAGAGGGTTTCGAAGAGCCCGGGGAGGAATCCGGCCTTAAGAGTGCCGGCGCGGAGGAAATGCTGGCTTCGGAAGACGATACCATCAAGAAAGTATCGGCGGGAAGCATGGCCGAGTGGAGACTCTCCGTTTCCCCGAAGGCTTTCCCGGCGGTTCTGTCGGTTTCCGTCTCCTCCGGCCGCGACGACGCCCCCGAATGGGAAGTCATGCTCTACGACGGCGCTTCGGAAGTGTGGAACAGCAATCACGCGTCGGATCTCGTGGAGCTCAGTTCTTCCAAGACCCTCGTCCTCAAGGCGGAATGTCCGGGAGGAGGAAGGTACGGGGATTCGGTCAGCATCGCCGTCACGCTCAAAGCCTCGTCTTACGAGGAGAGCATAACCTTCGAGGCCGTCGCCAAGCAGTCCATTCTGATCCTGAAAACGCAGATCGATCAGGAGAAGAGCGTCGCGGACTCGCTTTACGCCAAAGCCAATCTGGGCGAGAAGGATATCTACGCGGTTCTGAGTCCCCAGGGGCTCAGGGGATACGTTTTCGTGGAAGGGATGAACACCGACCGTCTTCTTGAGAAAACCAAGGAGATCAAGAAAGCGAGAAAGTTCATCGAGGGAGAGACATCGATAGACGATATCAGCCACTATCTGACTCCCGCGTCCCCCGTTATCCGCATCGCCGAAGGAGATATCGTAGAGCTCGTCAACGGTCCGTTCAAAGGCGAACAGGCCAGAGTGCAGAAGGTGGATCCCGTCAAGGAGTCCGTCGTCATCGAACTTATCGGAGCCATGGTTCCCATTCCCGTGGATGTAAAGGCCGAATGGGTCAGAGTTATTGAAAAGGAGGAATAAACAATGGTAGATGTTGTTGAAGCTATGGTTGATGGAGGAAAGGCCACCGCAGGCCCGCCTCTCGGTCCCGCTCTGGGCCCTAAGGGAGTTAACATCGGCCAGGTCATCGCAAAAATTAACGAAAAAACGAAGTCCTTCACCGGAATGAAAGTTCCCGTCAAGGTTCTCATCAACGAGGACAAGACCTTCGATATCAAAGTCGGAACACCCCCCATGTCCGCTTTGATCAAGGGGGAGCTCGGAGTGAACTCCGGCGCCCACAACGCGAGGACCGAGAAAGTCGGAAACCTCACGCTCGATCAGGCCAAGAAGATCGCCGACATGAAGCAGGACGATCTCCTCGGAGCCGATCTCAAAGCGAAGGTTCTGGAGGTCGCCGGGAACTGCGTCTCTGTCGGAGTAACCATCGACGGCAAGGATCCCAGAGACTTCACCAAAGCCGTAAAAGCCGGCGAATACGACGGCCAGTTCTGAAACCAGCGGGACTCCGGTCCCCGTTTCTTTTTATCGATCTTTTTAATCCCTCCGGCTCCATCCGGAGATCATGTCCGTTTTAGACGATAAGGTCCGCCTTCTTCTGGGAGGGGACGTAAGGCTCCGGGAAGGATTCTCTCATGAAAACGTCGTGTTCCGCGACGGGGTTCCGTTCTCGGTCGTTCTGGGATTCGGAGGCACGAGGGTCCGCAAGAGGATCTCTCCGGACGGCCAGTTTCTTCTGGAAGAGAAAGACGGAAAGATCAGTATCTCGGACGGGGGAGAGCCGTTCATAAAGGACGCTGAAATCGTCAGGATGTACGGCCATTCTCCGGAAACGGTCACGGTTTCCATATCCGGAAGGAACGGATTCCTCACGGTTCAGGAATCGCTGGAGATTATGGAATCCTATAAGGGAATGGATCCGATGAAAGGCGTGACCATACACGGCGAACGCGGATGCCCTTTGAATCTCTATGCGGAAACCGTCAGGGCATATCACGAAAAGTATCCGGATCTTCCTCTGGGCGCCGCTCTTCCCGTTCCGGATCCGGAGGGGATAAGGACGCTGAAAGACGCTGGAGCGGTTAATTTCAAGCTTCCGTGAGGAATCCGGAAGATTTTACCGAAGCAGTATGGGAGGGGCTGAGGGAATCCGCGGATATTTTCGGAAAGGGAATGGTCACATGCGGGATCCACATAGGCGAGAACACGGACGATGCCGTTCTGGAACGGATTCTGGACAGGATGTGCTCCCTCGGCGTCATGCCGGACATCAAGGTCTGGAAATCGGAGGTCACCGGGAAGAAGGAGGTCTCCGCCGGCAGATACTGCGGAATTCTGAGAAGATCCAAGGAGATCATGGAGAAATACGGCCTGGACGCATCCGGATACGACACTATGTGCTACGGATGCAGGCTGTGCATGGCGGTCCCCTTCAAGGATTTCTGATCCCTTCCGCAGAATAATAATAAAAAAATACTGCGTAGGATGTTCAGGGGAGATATGGCTGAAAGCAGTAATTTCTGTACCAAATGCGGCCGCGGCCTGGAGCCCGGGATGCAGTTCTGCCCCCAGTGCGGAGCCGTAGTATCCGGGAGCCAGGCGGACGCCGATTTCAAGAAGCAGGAAGCCGAGATCGAGTCGTATATCAGGGAGAGCAGGGTCAACTGGGCGGTTTTCGCTCTGGCGATTTACGCTATCCCGGTGACGATAGCGGCGTTCATATCGCTGCTGGACGCGGGAGCGACCGCGAACACGATATGGATGAACGACGACTTCCAGAACTGGATTATCCAGCATGATTACGACATAAGCGTCGACACGGTGAAGAATTACATCATGATCGCGGCCGGACTCGCTCTCGGAAGCGGAGTGTGCGCCCTGATCTCGATGTTCTGCGTCATCAGGCGCAAAATGTGGAAGATTGCCGTCGCGATGTGTTTCCTCGCCTCGGTTCTCTGCTGCTGGTCCATCTTCGGTATCTTCATCGGACTGATGGTCACCTGGATGATCTACGGGCTCAGAGACTCTTTTACCGATTCCTGAAACTTTTTCCGATCCCGGGATCTCCCGGGATTTTCTTCGTATCCGGGAAATTCCGATGATTTAAATACAACTTTTCATTTCGGCGCAATCATGTCCGGAAAGGCGCTGACGCTGATCGCATTGCTCGCGGTCTTAGCGGCGGCTGTATGCGTTGCGGAGACATGCGACGCATCCGGCGGTCCTTCCGGAGAATTCCGGCAGGATTTCCCGTGGGAACACCCGGGAGAGCCTTTTGCCGGACCGCATGAGGGTCCCGGGCGCGCCGGTCCGCCCGTATTTATAGACGCATCCGGATCGAGAGACGTCTCTCCCCGCGGAATGATAGCGGAATACGCCGGAATGTTCGCCGAGAAGGAGCGTCTGGAGAGTTTCGGGCACAAAGTGTACGTCTTCGATCCGAGACTGTCCGATTATCCGGACAGCCAGCTGTCTCACGCTCTGACGGAAGTCATGGGCGGGGACGTGGTTCCCGATAAGGAGCCGGCGGACGGCATCCGCGTCCCGGTTCCCGAACCGAGGATCGACGGGCGCTTCCTCGAGCTGCTGCTGGATCAGATCCGCGGTACCGGAACCGAGCTGGAGGCTCTGCTTCTCGATATGCTCCGCGAGACGGACGACGCTGAAACCGAGGCGGCCAGCGTTCAGGAGTTCCGTGCCGATTACGCGGAAGTTCCTTCTGACGGGGAGACCGATGATTCGCCGAAGCCGTACGCTCCGTCTCCCGTTCCCGAGGTCACGCAGGAAGAGACGTTCCTGCGTCTCAGTCTTTTCGACGGCGGTTCGTCCTTTTCCGCCTGAGCGGCTGCGCGGCGTATGTCCGCACCGCACCGGGCGGCTGTCATTTCTGAACTGAATACGAATGTCGCTTCGCGTCCGCGATGAGTCGCGAAGCTGGAGATGATAGAAAAGGAAAAGGATGAAAAAATGAACGGAATATTCGACAGCATACTGGGATCCGCCGCATCGGCGGGCCCTCTGGAGTTCCTGGCGTGCACGGGGGCCGCTCTGGCGGCGGGCTTCCTGCTCTCGGGAATATACATGTACCGCAGCCGTCACACAGAGAGTTTCGCGCTGACGGTGGCGGTGCTTCCGGCTATAGTGTCGGCAGTGATAATGGCAGTCAGCGGAGATATAGGCGCGGGAATTGCCGTGGCGGGGGCGTTCAGCCTGGTAAGGTTCAGATCCGCGCCCGGATCCGCGAAAGAGATAGCCGTGATATTTCTCTCAATGGCCGCCGGCCTGCTGGCGGGAATGGGATTCGCGGCCTACGCTCTGTTGCTCGCCGGGGTGATAGGCGCCGTAATGCTGGTCTGCACCCGTTTCGGGTATGGGGGATCCGCCGGAAGCCCCGCGGACAGGGTTCTCAGGGTGACCGTGCCCGAGGGCATGGATTACGAAGCCGAAATGGAGCCGGTTCTGGACAAGTACACGGCCCGTCACGAGCTGTTCTCGGTCAAATCGGTGAATATGGGCAGCATGTTCAAACTCACATACAACGTAACGATGAGGGATCCGTCCCAGCAGAGATCTCTGATGGACGCGGTCCGCGTCAGAAACGGCAATCTCGAAGTCGCGCTGATGCGCGAAGACACCGAAAATCGCGGAGGTCTCTGATATGGCCGCGGTCATGACGTTCAAAAGATACGAGCTGAAGTATCTTATGGATGAGAAACAGGCGGAAGCGGTGCAGAGGGCGCTGGACTCCCGCATGGTGCCGGACCGGTATCCGCACAGCTCGGTCAGGAGCCTGTACTACGATACGGACAGCTTTCTCCTGGCCAGACGTTCCATAGAGAAGCCTCTCTACAAGGAGAAGCTCAGGCTGAGAAGCTACGGAAAACCGGAGGCCGGCGGCAGCATCTTCGTGGAACTGAAGAAGAAATACGACTCTGTAGTGTACAAAAGGAGGCTCGAGATGCCTCTCGGCGACGCTCTGGAGTGGCTTTCATCGCCCTCTGCGGGCGGTCCGGACACGCAGATCGCGAACGAAATAGGATTTCTCAGGACGCGTTATCCCGGCATACACCCGGCTATGATGCTGACTTACGATCGCGATGCTTACCGCTCTGCGGACGGAGGCGATCTGAGAATAACCGTGGACAGGAACATACTCGCCCGCCTGGACGGGCTGGATCTGGCTTCGGAGCCCGGCGGCCGCAGGGTTCTGTCGGAGGGCTACACTCTGATGGAGATCAAGACCATGAACGGGTATCCCGGCTGGCTCAGCGCCGTTCTTTCGGAGTCCGGGCTGTTCAGATCCCCGTTTACGAAGTACGGAAACGCCTACAAGGAGATGGTTCTCGGAAAGGATCCGGAGGAGTTCGCCGCTCTCCGCATTCATCCGGCCGCCGGAAGCAGAGCCGGCGGGGCATTATCATGAGGGAGGGAGGAAAATGAATACGCAGATAATAGCGGCGATACTCCTGGCCCTCGCCGCTCTGGCAGCCGGAGCGTTTCTTTTCGGAGGAACCGGGGGCGAAGAACAAGGAGACGATTCCGGCGGCGAACAGACGCCGGAGACTTTCGAGATCAGGATAAACTACGTGTACGAAGACGGAACGGAAGCGGCGGAGAGCTATTCCGCGCTCTTATCCGCAGGAGATTCGTACAGCGTATCCAGTCCCGTGACGGAGGGTTACGAGGCGGATAACGCCGTCGTATCCGGAACCGTTTCAGGCGCCGCGGAAATAACGGTGACGTACTCCGCTCTCAGATACGAAGTCGTATGGAAGGACTCCGGCGGCACGGTTCTGGAGATCGATACGGACGTACCTTACGGAACGGTGCCGTCATATGACGGAGATATCCCGTCCGGAGACGGCCGTTCCTTCTCCGGATGGAGCCCGGCAGTATCCGCGGTTACCGGAAATACGGTCTATACCGCGGTATATTCCGCAGTTCCGGATTTATCGGATCTGGAAATAGAGCTGGTTTCCGGAACCGCCGGCTGCTATGCCCTGACGGAGGACCCGTCGTCCGGCGAGCTCGTGCTGGCTTTCGGAGAGATCTCCGAGGATACGGAATATTCGCTTTCCGGGACTCTGTACGGAAGCATAATTGTGAACGCCGGCGACGATTACGCGTTCACGCTCGATCTGAACGGGGTCACGATAGAAAGCAGCGCTAATGTGCCGCTGTACGTCTCCTCCGCGGAAGAGTTCGATCTCTCCGTTAAAAAAGGAACCGTGAACTTCATAAGGGATCTGCGCCCGGCAGCCGGCGAGGACGGCATTTCCGCCGCGATCTACTGCGTCTGCGACATGGATCTCAAAGGCAAAGGAACGCTGTCCGTGTTTTCCGCCAGCAACAACGGCATCCACTCCAAAGACGATCTGAACGTCAAGAATCTCACTCTGACGGTGGACTGCAAGGATAACGCTCTGAAAGGCAACGACAGCGTTACCGTGGAGTCGGGAACGCTCACGCTCATATCCAGACAGGGCGACGGGATAAAAACTTCCAATACCGGGCTCAGTTCCAAGGAAAAACAGAAGGGAACCGTAAGGATATGCTCATCCGAGGGCGATACGAATATAATCATCTATGCCGCGCGCGACGGAATAGATGCCGCATACGACTGCGAGATAGAGGAGACCGGAGGAAACAGAGTCAGTCTGACGATCCTCACCGATTCGTACTCCGAATATTCCGAGGAAGTCACCGAAACATCGGGATCTCTCTATATCCGCGCATCGACGGCCGCTTATTCCTACTCGGTTCTCTTCAGGGATTCGTCCGGATCGGAGTCGTGGTCCGGCTCCTCCGGATACACCGCCGTGAAATCAGGGCGCGGGGCCGTTTACTACTATTACGAGGTAGAGGTTCCGTCAGGCGCCGAAAGCATGGTTCTGTACGCTTATTCCCAGTCTCAGACTCAGGGGCAGACGGATTCCTATGCCGCCCGCACCGGATCGTTCTCCCTTAACAGCTCTTACGATACCCTGGCGGTTTCGTTCTCGGGATCGGGGATGAACGTCCAGTGGACCATGCGTTCCGGCGGCGGAGGAGGATGGAACGACGGCAATTCCGATAAGGCGGACTATTCCGCCAAGGGGATAAAAGCCGATAACAGCATCCTGATAACCGGCGGCGCGATCGATATCTCATCCTATGACGATGCTGTCCACGCCAATTCTGACGTGACTCTGGAGTCCTCCGGGAGCACCGGCGAAGGCTCGGTGAAGATAACCGGCGGCACACTGGCCCTGCGTTCCAACGACGACGGGATACACGCCGACGGCGATCTCTCGGTTTCCGGGGGAACCGTTACGGTGCTGTACGCGTACGAAGGGCTCGAGGGCGGCTCGATCACTGTTTCCGGAGGGGCGGTTTCCGTTACGACCAAGGACGACGGTCTGAATTCTTTCGGAAGCATAATCCTCTCGGGAGGATACGTATACGTGTTCGCCGGGGGCGACGGGATAGATTCGAACTCGTCCGAGAGTTACAGGGGCGTGATTTTCAGCGGCGCTGTCGTCGGCATCGTGAGCACCAGCGGAGGAAACTCCGCCATAGATACCGACAGAGGCTACTCTTACACCGGCGGATCCGTGCTGGCGATATGCCCCAGGGGGATGGCCTCCGAGTCTCTGAACTGCCAGGGATTCTCTGATGTCGGGAAGTACGCGGTGCTTTCCGTGTCCTCCGGGAATGCGCTGACGGCATCCGTAGGCGGATCTGCGGTGACGGCTATCGAAATGCCGGTGTCGCTGTCCAATGCGGTCGCAGTGTATCTGGGATCGAATTCCGCAATTTTGTCTGCGGTTTCATCGGTTCCCTTCGAGCTGTCCCAAGCCTCCGGCGCGCTTTACGCCTGAAACTTTTTGCCGGTATCCCTCCGGGGGTACCGGTTTCTCCGGATCCCGGAAGGACTTCTCTGCAAAGCAGACTATAGTCTTACTATGGTTCCTGACGGAGACGCCGCCTGCCGATAATAGGAAGGACTATAGTCCTATCATGCTGCCGCGCGGGGTGCGGATTTCCGTGTGTTGCAGTTTTATATCTGTAACTCGTACGAAACCGGGGTCGGAAGATGCTGTTCAAGAAAGAGATGGTCGAGTCCTTCGAAAAAATGAGCCTCTCCATATCCGGAATGCGTTCCAGAGAGGAGTTCGAGGCTGTCTGCAACGGATCCGATGTGGAGATTCTCTTGTACAGAGGATATCTCCGTTCGGGAGAGGAGCGCAAGCCCTGTTACAGGGCCGTATGCGACGCAGAGCCGTTCATAAGTCTGCTCAACGACTGCGGCATCATGCGGTGGGACGGATTCAGCGGAAAACATCCTAGGGGCGTGAAGGACGGTGAGATGTTCTCTTTCGAAGCCTTCGTCAACGACGGGCGCAGGATCCGCGCCTCCGGTTCCGAGAATTTTCCCAAAGGGTTCCGGGAACTGCGGAACGGAGTCTGGAATATTCTCAAAGAAAAAGGCGAGGAGCTGCCGGACGGGAACAGCTGGTAAGTTTTTAGATGAAAGCGGTCCGGGCGGCGGAGGCGTTTTCATGCCCCCCGGATCCCCCGCATCAGTGCTTCGTGGACATTTCCAGCTCTATGTTGAAGAATCCGTTGCCGATGCTGTAAGGAATGGCTCTGTTGTCTTTTATCGTCACGGTCTCTTCGTCATCGAACACGAAGGTCATGGACTTGTCCGTAAAGTTCTTGTAATCCCTTTCCGGAAGCCCGGCCCAGGCGAGCATGCAGCAGGATTCTATCGTTTTCTTTATCTTGGATACGGTTTCGGCATCCACCGGTTTCTCGCTCTCGTACTCGTTGGTTCCGTAACGGGACTTTTTCCTGTTGGTTCCGGTTCCGTCGGGGTTGAGCGCGAGGGCAGCCCGCACATAACCGTCTTTGCGTTCCTCCGCGAAGCGTATCTCTCTGAGGCCGGACAGATCTCTGAGAGGAATTTTTTCCTCTTTCATGAAAGACCCGAACAGAGCGTCGATTTTAAGCGCCGCATCGTAGCCGATAACGGGCCCCTGGTTGTTAGAGATGCTGATCTTCTCTCCGCTGGCGTACTTGACGAGAACCGATCCTCCGAAGTTCTCCGGCAGGCCGTGGGTCTCGGAGTGAAACCCGTTGTTTCTGGCAAGACCCGTCTCGTTCACCAGATCCGTCAGATCGGGCATGACGTTTTTCCTGATGAAGGCGAGAGATGTTTTCACGGGCCCGCGGTTCTCCGTGGTCTTCGCGTGATACACGAAAGTTCCTTCTTCGCCGCGGATCGCATGCGCCGAAATATACCAGAGTCTGTCGCGGAGATCGTACTGAGGGGGAAGAGCGATGGTAGAGAACGACGAAGTGACGTCGAAGAGAATCATATCCTTCGAAACGATCTCCTTCGGAGCCTTGGTGTCGCGGTACGCGTCGGTTCCGCCGCACATCATGGGTTCGGTCCTGCTGATTATCTCTATCCCGTCGATATCCTCGTCCTTCGTCTTCTTTCCGAACATAGGCCTCGCATCCGAAACGGCGGGAGAGGTGATATTGTTTGCGCCCGGAGGCCGGCGGCATTCATGGAAAACTGTATTACTCCGCCGGCCGATCGAATCTCCATGGGAGGGTTCCGCGACTGCGGAGGTCTGGCGGTCATATGCTGCCCTAACGGTTGCATGGGGAACTACGTCCGCTTCGACGAGCCCCGCTGGGCGGAACTCCCGGGAAACGTACTGCAGCTCGAGCTCAACGAGAAGGACGTTATCTTCG
>JAEEKU010000136.1 GCA_016282555.1 Methanomassiliicoccaceae archaeon | reverse complement strand
CCCCGCGCGCAGAGTCATCGTGAGAGACACTTCCAGATTCGAATCCAACTCTGGAAATGTTCCGCTTCCGGTGATGGAAATAAAACAGATGTGCGGACGCGCCGGAAGACCCAGATACGATCCGTACGGAGAAGCCGTCATCATAGCGCGCAGCCGCAATGATATGGATCACATACTCGAAGACTATATCTGCCACGACACCGAAAAGATAACGTCGAAGCTTTTCAGCGAGAAAGTTCTCCGCAGCCACATTCTCGGGCTGATCTCGACCGGAGATGCGTGGTCCGCGGAAACCGTGGAGGAGTTCCTGAGGGAAACGTTCTTCGGAATAACTTCGCAGATGTTCGGAATCGAATCGGTGATAGAGCGCACGGTCGGTTTCCTGGAGGAGGAGATGCTGGTTTCCAGAACATCCGATATCATAGAAATTCTGCCTTTCGGGAAAAGGGTCTCCGACATGTGCATCGATCCGGTTTCCGCGGCCGTTCTGAGGGATGCCGTGATGAACATTAAAGACGACACCGGAGTCCTCCCGGTGCTGCTGGCGGCCGCCATGACCCCCGACGTTCTCGGGATGTATCCCAAAAAATCCGACGAAACGATGCTGGCGGAAGCGGAATCTCGTCTGGAGAACAATTATCTCGTAGATCCCGGCAACGTTCCGGACTATGATTACGAATACCTCTGGAGCGATCTCAAGACCGCGCTCCTGACGGAAAAATGGATAGAGGAGATATCCGAAGACGTCATCACCGACGAGATGGGAATCGGTCCGGGAGACATCAGATCGAGAATCGACATGATGGACTGGATTATCTATGCCATGAACGAGATAGCGCTTATTTTCAATCCGGATGCCACGGCCGTGCTGAAACCGCTCATAACCAGAATCAGATACGGAGTGAAAGAGGAACTGATCGAACTCGTAGGATTCAGGGGAGTCGGGCGCACGAGGGCCAGAATTCTCTTCGACCGGGGGATCAGAACGGAACTGGACGTTATGGAAGCGTCCGAAAGCGAGATCGCCTCCGTTCCCGGAATCGGCCCCGCGCTGGCGAAAAGCATGAAATCCGGATTCGGAGAAACCCGGAGAGATTCTCCCGAAGAGGAGAACGAAGAGGAATCCCTGCTGGACGCCATGGCGCGGGAATACGGGATGGCGGCCGGGAAAGAGGAAGAGAAGAAGCCGGAGCGCGGACCCCGGCAGTCCAGCCTCTTCGATTTCCGATCACGACGAAAGGATGCGCTCCGCGTCTTCCACCGAGTTGCGGCATCTGACGGGAGGAGCGCAGTTATTGATAATGGAATCGGGATCCTTGAGCCCGTTCCCGGTGCATATGCAGACCACGCGCTCGTCCTCCTGGATGATTCCCTCGCTGCGGAGTTTCCTGAGACCGGCGACGGAAGCGGCCGAAGCGGGCTCCACGCAGACGCCCTCCTTCCTTCCGAGAAGCTGCTGGGCGCTGATTATCTCCTCGTCGGTGACCGTGGTGCAGAATCCGCCGGTCGAGTAGATCGCGCGGAGAGCCTTCCTTCCGCTTACGGGATTGCCTATCCTGATGGCGGTCGCGATAGTCTCCGGATTCGGCTCGGGAACGAAATCCTCGGATTTGGATCTGAACGCGGATGCGACCGGCGCGGATCCCTCCGCCTGGATGCCGGTAAGCCTGGGCATCCGGTCTATCCATCCGACTTCTCTGAGCTCCGTGAGAGCCTTATAGACCGCCCAGATGTTGGCGGCATTTCCCACGGGCAGGATGATCCTGTCCGGGATGCAGTAATCCAGCT
Source organism: Methanomassiliicoccaceae archaeon (assembly GCA_016282555.1). Lineage (GTDB taxonomy): Archaea > Thermoplasmatota > Thermoplasmata > Methanomassiliicoccales > Methanomethylophilaceae > Methanoprimaticola. Next base: position 4,725 of record JAEEKU010000136.1, on the reverse strand, counting down.
GATCCATTATCTCGAAGAGAACGGATTTCTGCCCTTCGGGGCGGTAGGGATTGATGGAATTGAGAAGATACAGCTTCCTTTCGTCGGCCATTTTCCTCGCGAGCGCGAGAGCGTCGTCGAAGTTTCCGTCCACGGACAGAACTTTGGCTCCGAAGAACAGAGCCTGGGCGAGCTTTCCCATCGCCACCTTCCCGGACGGAAGGAACACGGCGCATTTCATCCCGGCCTTGGCGGCGTATGCGGCCAGCGAGGCGGAGGTGTTTCCGGTGGAGGCGCATCCGACCGTTCCGGCGCCCAGCTCCTTCGCATGCGATACTCCTACGGTCATTCCCCTGTCTTTGAAGGATCCGGTAGGATTGAGGCCTTCGAATTTGACGTAAGCCTCCTTCATCCCCAGCTCCTTCGCGAGAGCATCGGTGCGGTAAAGAGGAGTTCCGCCCTCCTGGATGGATACTTTGTGCTCCGGATCCACGGGCATAAAGGGATAGTACCTCCAGACTCCTATCGGACGCGATCTCAGATCAGCCGGGCGCTTTCCTTTGAGCTCTTCGAGATCCATCTTCACGGTCAGAAGACCGCCGCATTCCGGACAGACATTTACATAGGGATCGGCGACATCGGCGCCGCAGTCCCAGCATACTACTCTGTGATTTGACATTTCAGATTCTCCTGCAACCGGTACCGCATTCGGTAACCCAGGTATCGCACTTCATCCCCTTTTCGGAATAAAGCGATTTTATGCTGCCGGCGATAACTTCGCCGTTAAGATATTTTTTATCGAAAAATGAGATGATGCAGGGCCCGGAACCTCCGAGGAAAGACACCAGCGCCCCGTGGGACATAGCCGCGGACTCCGCCTCTTTGAGATACGGAACGAGATGGGCGCGCGCGGGTTCGAAAACCGCGTCCTTGACCGAGCGCCCTATAAGACCCAGATCGCCTGTCATCATCGCGTAGACGAGACAGGACGCGTTGCCCACATGGAAAACGAGATCTTTGACTGAGACTTCTTTGGGAAGAACGGCGCGGGACTCCCTGGTGGGAACGAGAACGTCCGGCATGGCCACCACCACCCCGAGATCCTCCGGCGGCTTTATGTTTATGACTTCGAAGGGCTCGTACGATCTTATGATAGTGAATCCGCCCAGGACGCAGGGGGCCACGTTATCCGCGTGGAATCCTCCGGAGGTGACGTCTTCCGCATGCGCGGCGCAGAGAACCACTTCGGTCGGATCCAGCTTCTCCCCGCAGAGTATATGGGCGAGATATGCGCCCCCGGCCGCCGATGCGCCGGAGGATCCGATTCCGCTGCAGGGCCTGATCCCCTTTCTGATCCGGATCTCTATGCCGAAATCTTCTCCGCATCTTCTCAGGACTTCCTGAGCCGCGATGCTCACGGAGTTCTGGAGAGGATCCGTCGGAATAGATTCGGAACCGGGACCGGATACCTCCGTTATGATTATTCCGGAATCCGTCCGCCTTCCCTCGATGATGTCGTAAGGCTCTTTAAGCGAAATTCCGAAAATGTCAAAACCCGCTCCGATGTTCGAAGTCGTCGCTGGGGCAGCTATTCTTATCCATTCGTCGGCCATACTGCTCACGTTTCCGTGTCTGCCGTACCACGCTTTATTAGATAAGTCTGCCGTACCTACAGTGCGGAAGCGCGGAAAGGAGAGAATAAAACAATGAAAACCGAGGCGATCGGAATGAGTGGAGAGACCCCGTTCGAAGAGATAATATCCCATTTCATATCTCTCGGCGGAGAGGCTGTGCTGGTCAATCCGGACAGAATATGCGGAAAAAACCATCTCCTCTCCTCGTATATGCATGCCGAAAGGGCGTTTTCAAGCGGGACGAACAGATCGAGGAATATCGTGACGGAAACAATAATGTACTGCGCCTGGGAAAGGCAGGCCGGGACCGCAATCTCAAAAATGAGGCCGGACGGCTCCGGAAGATACGCCGCTCTCCTGATCGGCATAGAGGATCCCCGTCTGGATGAGATCGGAATGATCCGGGACGATTCCCTTCTGGAAGCATCTGAGCGCAAAGCGGAGCTTCTGGATCTGAGAGATCCTTTTCTGGGAGCGGAAGAGCAGGCTTTGGAAAGGGTCGCGATGACGGATCTGCTGAAATACCGATACAGGGAATAAAACCCGTAAATGTATAACCGAGAACCGCGATTAACGGATATGGCAGCACAGGTATCCCAGGAACTTGAAGACGAGATCACGCTCATGCAGCGCCGCATCGTCGACGAACAGCTTGCGGTTCTGATTATTTTCGAAGGAAGGAACGAACGGGTCCAGGAATCCGTGGTGAACGAATTCCTGAATTTTCTGGATCCGAGATCGGTAACTTATTCCCATTTCACCGCCGGCAGCATGAGAAGCCCGAGAGACTTCTTCAGGCCGATGGCCCACGAACCCGCAAAAGGGAAAATAGCTGTGTATGACAGATCCTGGTACTCATGGATCAAATCCGTCAAAAAAATGGACAGCATCTTCGAAAGCATCTCTTCGCTGGAGCGCTACTTCGCGGAAAACGGAATCATTCTGATAAAAATATTCCTCGACTCCGCCGAAGGCGAGGATGTGACCGACAAAAAAAGAACTTCCTATCCCGACGACACTTTCCTTTCGGACGAGGGGGATTACCCGGTCTGGGGACGCAAGACCTCTTCCAGAGTCATCTCCGCCACCGGAACGGAATTCGCACCCTGGGATATCATAAAAACGGAAACGAATCTTACGAACGTGACCGAAAACGTCATCAGGATATTCCTCGACAGGATACGCGGCCGCACGGAATCCAAGCCCCGCATCCCGAAGGAGTCCGTCGTTCCCCTGTATCCCAACCCCAGAAAGGATCTCGATCTCTCCAAGACCGCCGATAAATACAAAAAAGAGCTTGAGAAACTCACGGCCGAGCTCAACAGGCTCCAGTACCGTCTCGCCAAATCGGATCTCTCCCTCGTCATTCTTTTCGAGGGATGGGACGCCGCGGGAAAGGGAGGAACCATAAAACGCGTGACGCGCGCGCTCAACCCCCGCGGCTATTACGTCAATCCCGTCGCTGCCCCCACCGGGGCGGAAAGCCTTCATACTTATCTCTGGAGATTCGCCGTCAGGATGCCGAAGACCGGCCACATTTCGATATACGACCGCTCTTGGTACGGACGCATGATGGTAGAACCCATCGAAAAATTCTGTACCGAGGCGGAATATGACAGATCCGCGAGGGAAATCCGCTCCTTCGAGAAACAGATGGCAGGCAGCAGATGCATAATTCTGAAGTTCTGGATGGAGATAAGCAAGGACGAGCAGCTCGCCAGATTCAAAGCGAGAGAGGAGAACCCCGTAAAAAGGTACAAGATCACCGAAGAGGACTGGAGAAACCGCGAAAAGTGGGATATCTACGAAGAATACATCGACCGCATGATCTCCGCGACCAACACCGAATACGCGCCCTGGATAGCCGTGGAGTCCGAAGACAAGAAGTACGGAAGGCTGAAAGTCCTGAAGACTATAGTGGATGCGCTGTCGGAAAGACTGGATTGATACGTCGATTAACGTAACCCGGATTCGACACTATTATATACGGACGTGCTCTCCTTCACCCATGGTCGATGCATTTAAACAGAGGATCGCCGGGGAAATCACCCTTTCCCCGAGTCCGGGACGCACGATCAAAAAATGGAGGGAGACGTTCGGCCTTTCCCAGCTCCAGCTGGCGGATGCCATGGGCGTCTCCCACTCGGTCATCAGCGATTACGAGTCCGGGAGACGCAAATCCCCCGGCGCCAACGTTATCAGGAAGATGGTGGAGGCTTTTATAGAGACCGATATCAGAAACGGTTCGCAGATCATATCCAGATATAATCCCGAGTACAAACCCGAGTGCATAATCTCCATGGACGAATTTCCCGGCGGAATCTACATCGACAGACTGACGGAATCCATCGGCGGAAGGAACTACAATCCCGACGTTTCGGCGAGAAAGATGATCCAGGGGTACACCGTCATCGACTCGGTGAAAGCCATTCTGACGCTGGGATCCCAGGATTACCTGAAGATATACGGCGCCAACATCGAAAGGGCGCTCATTTTCACCAACGTGCACTACGGCCGCTCCCCCATGATCGCAGTGCGCGCTCACCCCCTTACGCCGGCGGCTGTGATATACCAGAAACCGGAAAAAGTCGATCCGCTCGCGGTAAAACTCGCGAGTCTGGAGAGAATACCTTTGATAGTTACAGATATGGAAGTCGAAGACATCGTCGCAAAGATGTCGGAAATCAGTGCGGAATGATAAAATGAAAACAGGAATAGTCAGTTACGGAGCGTATGTTCCCAGATACAGGATAAAACCCGAGGAAATAGGAAGAATCTGGGGCGTGGACGGCAAAGCGATGGGAAAAGGTCTGATGATCAATCAGAAATCCGTTCCCTCTCCTGACGAGGATGTCGTCACCATAGCGACTGAGGCGTCCAGATTCATGATGGACCGGGTTCCGGACGTGAACCCGGAAGACATAGGCGCTATATACGTGGGTTCGGAGTCCCATCCCTACGCGGTGAAACCGACTGCGACCATCGTAGCCGAATCCATAGGCGCCACGCCGGCTATGACCGCGGCGGACATGGAGTTTGCATGCAAAGCCGGAACCGCCGGAATCCAGGCCTGCATGGGACTCGTGGGTTCGGGAATGATCAGATACGGGGT
>JAEEKU010000135.1 GCA_016282555.1 Methanomassiliicoccaceae archaeon | reverse complement strand
TCTGCTATACGGAGAGGAAATAACCATCGAAACGGCCGCGGGAATGGCCGTGCTGTTCTCCGCGCTGGTGATAATCAGCAGGAAGCAGAAACCCGAAATATCCGGATAACCGGAAAGAGACGTCCCCGCTGAAACAGTTATATCCGCACGCCGGGATTCTTTCCCAGGAAAAACCTGCCCCGGAGGAACCGCAACATGGCAATGCAGAAGAAACACGTCATCATCGCCGCCGTCGCCGCAGCAGCGGTACTGGCTGTATTGATATTCGCCATGGCTCATGACCGGCAGGATCCGGCCGCCGATCTCCCCGGATTCGAAATCACCGGCAGCACGGATCTGGACGGGAACATATTCGTGTCGTTCGTCTATACCAAAAACATCATAATGTTCGACGGAAAGGGAAATATCGTCTGGTCCAAACACGAAGACGTCCCCGACGGGATCCACGCCGGCTACTGGGATTTCAAAAAGCACGTGATCGGCGGAGAGATCTATTACAGCTACCACGATCAGAACATATACGCCGATCATTACGGCCTTCCCGGCTACGCTCCCGGCGAAAGGGTCATCCTAGACTCTGATTTCAGGGAAGTCAAACGCATAACCTTCGAACAGTCGGACACGGTCGGCAAGGGGCATCTTCTGGACGGACACGACTTCCTTCTGATCGATCTCGATCATTACATCCTGTCCGGATACATCAAGGATACCGTGGACAACGTGCCCGGATACGAGAAATCGTCCGTTGTTTATTCGTATCTCCAGGAGGTCGAAAACGGCGAAGCCGTATGGGACTGGAGAAGCATCGACTACCCGGAGCTGTACTCCCTGACGGTCACGGACGCCGTAGCCACCGCCAACGACTTCGGGAATCTGCAGACCGACGCCCCGGACTACGTGCATTTCAACGCCATGCGCCTGAACGGCGGCGGAGATCTGGTGTGCTCCTTCCGCCATCTTAATACCATAATGTGTCTCGACCGCGGGAAAGACACCGATCAGATAAAATGGAAGCTCTCCGGCAATGCCGACGAATTCGGGCTCTCCGTGGATCAAAAAACATCAAGCCAGCATTACGTGACCGTCGACGGCGATACCGTGGGCGCGTTCGACAACCACAACATTTCGGGAAAAACCCGTCTGGTATCGTACAAGATCGATACTGAAAGCATGGAACTGAAAGAATTCGAAGAAAGGATCGTTCCCGGAAAATTCTCGTCCGCGTGCGGCTCGCAGCAGAAAATTAAGGAAGAGACGTACATGATCGGGTGGGGCAACGCCGAAAACGATCAGATATGCTTCTCAGTATACGACTTCGCCTCGGACAGAGAACTGATGTCTATGAAGCTGGCCAATCCGGATAACTTCACCTACCGCTGCGCATATTACGCCTGAAACGGGGATTCCGTAACCGGGCTCCGGGGAGAGCCGGGGCCGGAAAACCCGGCCTCTGATGTCTGCGGACCGCGCGAAAAACAATCCGTCAGTATTAACTATAAAACAGCGTTCCCGTCACCGTGGTAAAATGAAGGTATTCTGGCGCGCGAAGACCGCTCTGATGTTCGCATTCATGACCGGCCTGCTTGTCGTGATAGGTATGGCCATAGGGTACTTCACCGGCAGCATGTGGATCGGACTCTACGTGATGCTAGGCATTTCCATAATAGTCAACCTGGTGTCCTATTTCGGATCCAAGAAGATGGCTCTCTCCGCGAACAATGTTCATCTGGTAACGCGCGAAGAGGAGCCGAGGCTGTACGGGATCGTGGAAAGCCTCGCGGACAGGGCCGGGCTCCCCATGCCGGAAGTCGGAATCTCGGAGGTCGCCATGCCCAACGCTTTCGCTACCGGGCGCAGTCCGAAGGACGCCGCGGTCGTGGCCACCAGGCCGCTGCTAGATCTTCTTACAGACGAGGAGCTGGAAGGAGTGATGGCCCACGAGATGTCCCACGTCAAGAACAGAGACATACTGGTGATGTCCGTGGCGTCAACCCTCGCGTCCATGATCTCCTTCCTGGCCAGAATGGGGACTTACGCCGCGGTGCTGAACGGCCAGAACAGAAATCCCGCAGGCATCGTCATCCTCATAATCGCTGATCTGACCGTTCCTATCGCCGCCGCGCTGATCCAGCTGGGGGTATCCAGGAGCAGAGAGTATCTGGCGGACGAATCCGGCGGAAGACTCACCGGAAGGCCGATGGAGCTCGCCAACGCCCTGATGAAGCTGGAGAGGGGATGCAGCTCCCCGAACAACAATTACGACAGGGACGCGTACTCCAGCCTGTGGATATCCAATCCCAAGGGACTCAGGGTGACTTCCGTGATGAGCAACCTTTTCAGGACCCACCCCAGCACCGAGGACAGGATCGACAGGCTCAGAAAACTCGACCAGGAGCTCAACGGATACTGAATTCCGGGACAAAAACCGGTTTAACTGGGCATATGAGCGGATTGTCTGCGGGAGAGCGCTCTCTGGGATGTCTCTTCGGAGGGGCGATCGGAGACGCGTTCGGATATACGGTGGAATTCTCCGATCTCCGGTCGATAAGAGAGAAATTCGGAGAGAAAGGGATCGCTGAGCCGGTGCTTTCCGGCGGAAAATACAGGATATCGGACGATACCCAGATGACCCTCCTCACCGCCGACGGCCTGCTCACCGGAGAGACCAGATTCTGCTGCAGGGGCATAGCGTCCTCTCCCGCTGATTACGCGTATCCGAAATACAGGCTCTGGGCGAAGCTCCAGGGATTTCCGGTCGAAGGACGCGTCCACAACTCCTGGCTTTTCAGCGACCCGGCCATGAGCGCCAGACGCTCGCCCGGAAACACGTGCATCTCGGAGCTTTGCTAGTACGAGTTCCCCGCTAATCCGGATGAGCCCAGGAACAGCAGCAAGGGATGCGGAGGTCTGATGAGAGCGGCTCCGGCCGGCATCGCGGCGCACCGTTTCGCGGATCCTGACGAAAAAGCCGCGGAATGGGGCGGAGAGATAGCCGCGGCGACCCACGGTCATCCTCTGGGATGGATGACGGCGGCCGTGCTGGCCGTAATAATAAACCGCATCATGTCAGGGGATGATCTGGAAAAATCCGTCTCCCGCGCCATAAGAATTTGCGAATCCAGGTACGAGGGAAACGGATACATGGCGGAGCTGTCCCGGATCATCAGCGGAGCCATGTCTCTGGCGGAATCGGACGAAGAGGATTCCGTATGCATGGCCAGGCTGGGCTGCGGGTGGACGGCGGAAGAGACTCTCGCCATGGCCCTGTTCTCGTGCGCCAGGCACCCGGATGATACCAAAGAATGCCTCAGATGCGCCGTGAACGTCACAGGAGACTCCGATTCGATAGGATCGGTCGCGGGAAATATTTCGGGGGCTTTAGCCGGCATAGACGCCGTGGAAGAGGCGTTCGACATAAGCAGAATCGAATGCTTCGATCTGATAAAAACGACGGCCTCGGATCTTGCATCTGGCTGCCCGACGGACGGGCGGGTGCTGACCGACGACGGCTGGAGAGACAGATGGACCCGCTTATGAGATCCGCGCGCTGCACCGCTTTATCATCTGTTGACACTGCCCTGCACAGCCGCCCTGTTTCTGAAATCGTGTATAATGTAAAAATAACTGTCACGTCGAAATCATCAATAATAAGCTGTTTCTGCCCGAGGATAAGATATAAAAAGCACAGTTGTTAAATAATAATATTGATTGGTCAAGATATGGTCGTAGGGACATACGGGTCTTACTGGAACTCCTACTTGCCGATGTTCTTCGATAGGATGAGCAATCTGATGAAGAAGAACATGACTGAAGCTGTAAAGAGTGAAGGGATAACCAGCGCGCATGCAGTTTATCTGATTGCCTTGAGGCTTCAGGACGGACAGACCATGGCGGAGCTGTCTCATTTTCTCGATCTCGACCAGGCAAACACGCATCGTGTTGTAAAAGTCCTGCTGGAGAAAAAACTGGTCTATGACGACCGCCCGTCGCCGACCAGCAAGAAGTTCAGCATTATGCTCACGCAAAAGGGCAAAGATGTCGCCGACCGCGTGATGAGAACTACGGAAGAGTATCTGGACAACTGCTTTAAAGACATTGACGACGTTGAACTTACGCAGGTCAGGAACACTCTGATCAAAGTTCTCTCAAGGATGGATCCGGACCTTGATTCGTATATGTCCACGCCTAAATGGAAGAACCCGTTCTTCGTATACCTTGCTTTCATGCCGCCCGATGAGGAGGCCAACTATTACGGCATCGCACTGGAATCCAGATTGCTTCATGAAAAAAAGAAATGATTTCGGCAGGAAATGTCTGAACTGACAGTACGAGAATATTAAGATGACAAGTCCGCCGCCGGGAAGGAAGATAACCGACGGCGGTTTGAATTAATTTGCCCGGACTTGTTTCACTCCACGGCTGCCAGTAACTTGGCCGCACAGTCCGTCGCGTTTTCTGTATAAAGATCTGCCCCGATCTCGTCTGCCCACTGCTGGGTTACGGGAGCTCCGCCTACGTTGGTCAGGAGATCGTCTCTGATTCCGGCTGCTCTGAGCTTTTCCTCAAAGGTCTTCTGACCGACCATAGTGGATGTCATAAGGGCTGACGTACCGACGATTTTGGGTTTGTATTTCTTGCAGGACTCCACAATCTCATCGATAGGCACGTCTCTTCCCAGATTCTGAACATCGAATCCCTGTACTTTCAGCATAATGGCGCAGATGTCCTTTCCGATAGAGTGGATGTCTCCCTCGATAGAACAAATGACGACGGTGCCTTTTGTGCCTGATGCGGATCCGCCGGCTTTTTCGATCTCGGGAGTAAGGATGTCCACTCCGGCAGTCATAGCGCCGGCCGCCGCCATGATGTGAGGCAGGAACAGTTTCTTCTGTTCGAAAAGATCTCCGACCTCCTGAATGGCCTTCGTGAAGCCGTTGTTGATTATGTAAACAAGATCGGCGCCCTCGTCGATCGCTTTCTGAGATGCTGATTTGCATCCTTTTACGTCGAATTTCATGACGGCATCATAAGCCATCTTTGCAATTTCTTCGTCGGACATGTCACTGCGCCTCCAGCGCTTCCATGACGAGCCTCATTTCAGCCACCCTCTTCGATGCTTTCTCCTCATCGGAAGCGGCAAGAAGCTCTTCCCTCTTCTTGTCGATCATAGCATCGATCTTGGAATTCCTGTCGGCCGGAATGAGATTTTCCGAGGGTTTGCTCAGAATTTCCACGACTTTCTCGTGCGCCCTCTGGACAGTCTCCTTGGCGCCGGCGGTGGTCCAGGTATCGAACATATCCCTGTTGATGAGTTCGGGCCTGGACGGATAATCCACGTTGGACATGGTGTCAGGCTGCGCGAAGAAATTGCCTTCGCTTCCGACCTCTATAATGCTGTCGACCGCAAGGGTCGTTTCGTTGACCTCGATTCCTCTGATAGCGTACTGTATCATACCGATGATGTCGTTGTCGATGACCATCTGTTCAAACGATACGGACATTCCGAGCTCGAGCATGCCGGCTCCGTAAATGTTGGATGATCTGGACAGCATGGGAAGGAGTCCGGTGATGGTCTTCTCGTGGGCTGCCTGCGCGTCGGGAGTTTTCGAGTCGGACTAGGTGCCGGCTACTACCGCGGGGATGTGGTAATACTGAGCCAGTTCTCCGACGGCTGCGCTGATGAGAGCGAGTTCGGGCGAACCCACCGGCGTTGAATTGTTGAAAAAGTCGAAAGTGTTGGTCGAGCTTCCGTATATCACCTTGGTGCCCGGTCTGACCAGTTCGGCGAGAATGATGAGCGTGAGGACCTCGGCATTGTGCGTGACGAGCGTTCCCGCGAGATATATGGGTGTCGTGGCTCCGCCCATTCCGCATGACAGACTCATGATAGGCATGTCGTATTTGGCTCCGACGATAGCCTGACGGCATACGTTGGCATCTATCGTAAGCGGACTGGTCGGACAGGCTCCTGAAACAATGTACGGTTTCTCGATTACGTCCTGTATGTCCTTTCCGCGGGCGATCGCCTGCATCTCGTAAAGCTCGTCTACGAAATCAGGGATGGCTTCTACCAGCTGCGGTTTTAAGGAGTTCTTCATGACAGCCTGCGTCTCGATAAGATGCACGCAGGGGTCGGTAGCACGATCCATTGCCGCGATAGGCGCGGAGCAGATCCAATTGATGTTGTCGCATTTATCGACGATGGCAGACAGATCCTCGATGTCCTTGACGGTGGAGTCTCTGATATTGTATTTGCCCGGCGCCTCATACTCGATAATCCTCGTTCCGGTGGCAAAGGTCAGGTTGTGAACTACTGAACCGTCAGATACAAGTTCGAAAGCAGGATCCCCGTTGCGGTCGTAGAGCATAAATCTGTCAGGTGCCGACGCAAGCGCTTTTTCGGCTACTTCTGCAGGAATCTTGACAATATTCGTCTCATCGTTGACCTCGCATCCGTGCGAACGGAAAATCTCTCTTGCTTCCTTTAATCTGACCTGGATTCCGGCCTCGGCCATGACCCTCAGGGTCGCCTTGTGGATCATGTCGAGATCTGAATCGGACAATATGCGGAGTTTGATGTCTTTCATTTCCTCTCCTTCCTGCGCTGTTGCGCAATAATTGTAAGTTCATTCATATTATTTAAATGTCTTGACTAATCAAGATTTATATTGACGTATTAAGAAATAAGATAACTGTCCAGAGCACTTTATTTATAGTAAAGCGATCGGAGCAGCTTATTGATGCGAAATTACAGCTTTCAAAGAGTTGAAAGTACCTCGGATCGCAGTTCCGAGCGTCAAACTGAAATAATTTCCATACCGGATGCTTCATATTCCTCTTATAAAAGCCAGATATTATCAATAAAAACATCAAACACTCAACAATAATTGAAAAGCTGCTGTGCAGTATATTTTTAAATCGAAATATAATTAATGAATTGTCAAGTATAATTTTGATAAGTCAAGAATAAATATTACCTACACACATATTCTGGCTGAACACTTCTATCGGGGTAAAATAGAAGGCAGATTCGGAAAAAATGAAGAGGTGATAAAGTGGTAAGCATTGAGGAACTATCAGCCCTTACTAAGAAGAAACGTGTCAGGTGGGGTTTTGTATGGGGAATCCTGTGTGCGTTGCTCTGGGGATTCGGGTATGTTCCGGTCTCTGCGCTGTGGTCTGTCGAACCCATTGCCAGTTTCGATTATGGTATCGATGAATCGATAGCGTATCTTGTCATATCGATAGTGATAACTGCCATACAGGCATTGATCTTTGCTTTATGTCTGTTCTTACTATGGACAGTAGTAAGCGGAAAAGCCAGAGATTATGTGAGGACATGGTCGAAACCGCGTATCAGCAAGTGGCTGATTCTCGCAGGTTTATTCGGCGGGCCGCTGGGAACATTCGGATGCAATCTCGCGATAGGGTATATCGGAGCGGATTTCGCAGCGGCGATGGGATTATTGACAGCCGTAACAGGCGCGATAATCGGAAGGATCTTCAATAAAGAAAAACTCTCGAAAAGAGCCATCATAGGATTATGTATTATTCTGGGCGGCGGATTGATCGTATTGAACCCCGTTAATATGATTGATAACATCATGAATCCGGCATCGCCTGACGGGATCGCTCTCGGGTATATCGGATCGGTTATGATCACCATAGGCATGGGAATTGAGGGATTCGTCGTCTCCAGAGTAATGGATGTCACAGATTCCGATATCAGCGCATCGATCAGATATGCGGGAGAAGCGGCAATCTGGTTCATTATCCTGCTTCCCGTGACCGGATGCTTCATAGGATTCGGCACGCTGGCTGATATCCTGGCAGACTGTTTCACCAGCCCCGGATTCATGTATTTCGCTGTTTTGTCCGGATGCACGCTGGGTCTGTGCTATGCCGGTCTTTACAAATCCTATCCGCTGCTGGGAGTCGGACGTACTTTGAGCATAACTACTTTGTACGTCCCGATTTCGATGGTGGCATTGTTCGTGTTTATGGGACAAAGCATCATGTGGTGGGTAATCGCCGGAGCAATCATAGCAATCGCAGGAACTTTCGTAATGTACTGGGAAAGCGGCAATCTTGCAGATTCCGTACGTGATGTCAGAGGTGATGATTGATGGACTATCCGTGTAAGAGCCGTCTTCTGAGATATTTTGAGAACGGACCTCTGTGGGATTATGAGTCCGTAGACAAACTTGTATCGGAAGAAGGCAGAAAAGATGCATATTTCAGATGGACTGCCCGTTTCTGGCTCATGGAAATGAGCGGAGGCGGTGTTCTAGACGTCATTGAAGAAGGAATTGATGACGGATCGCATTTCGGAGAAGGAAAACTCATCTCGAAGTATCGGCTGACCGATTACGGGCGGATGAGAATAAAAGAATTGCTGGAGTGATTTGTATGTTCGTTGACGAAATATTCACATTTGAAAACGCCGACATTGTATTCGGAGTTGTAGTCGTCGCCCTGTACGCTGCCGTGCTGATCGTTCAGCGCAGCTTCAACAAGAAGATCTGAGTCCGCCAGACGGATTCCAAACATGCTGCTGTGCACCGGTTCGCACAGCGGCTTTAACTCAATAAACAGACTGCGGTCTGAAACCGGCAATCATGATAAGTCAAGATTTTAATATGTTAAACTGATGCTGCATTACTGGCCTGAATATCCGAAGGCATGTCCTGTCCGAAACAAACTTTCATCTGCATCACAAGTTTGAATGTATATCTTGCCGAGAGGGGATGAACACGTCGAAAATAGTAATCGTATACGGCAGTCCGCGCGATAATGGCAATTCAAGCACATTGGGTAAAGCAATAATGGAAGGGGCCATGGGCCTGTCCCTGAACACTATAACCATTCACAAACTCAATACGCTGCATTACACAAAAGGATGCCAGTATTGTGATAAATGCAAAGATTCGGATTTCTGCTGCGTAGACGATGATATTCTGGAAGTGCTCAAAGACATCAGAGACTGCGACGCATTGGTTATATGCTTCCCGCTGTTCTTCAATGGCCCGTGCTCTCAGCTGAAGATACTGATAGATCGCATGTACTCCTTCTTGGATAAAAATATGGTTCCGAGATATCCCGGGAAGAAGCTGATCATGGTTATGACTTACGATGAAAAAGAATCGGAGCACACTGTCGATTTAGTTAAAAAACAGATGACAGCTGTTTTCACTGAAAACTTCGGATTCAAAGCAGAGGGATTCATCAGCTACAAATGCGAGCACAAGCTCAATACTGTCATCAATGATAAGGCAACGTTGAATGCAGCAAGAAAGATAGGGGAGTCCTTATCAAAAGTCAAAACAGACCTGTGCTGACGATATTGCCGGATAACAGGATGCTGTAATTGGTTTCATTTGCACTGAACAAATTTCTGTATCTGCCTGACGGTTCCGCGCAGAAGTCCGATTTTGACTATATAGATCTGCTGTCAGAAAACCTGTCTTAAACTAACTTTGAATTCCTGACATCGGGATTCCAGTCTCCGTTTTATTCCGGAACAGCGGAAAGTTCGCAAACTTTTATTTATATCATGGGGTTCCACTTCAACAGGTAATAGAAATGAAAGCTTTCCGCTTAACCGGTTCATATGCAGATGTAAGATACGGAAAACAGCCCTTCACCGTCGAGATGGCTGCGGAAGACGAGTCAGCAGTAAGGGAAAAAGCCTACTCCACCATCGGAAGCAAGCACAAGCTCAAGAGATGGCAGATCGATATCGCCGAAGTTTCGGAGATTTCCGCCGACCAGGTTACGGACCACGTCGTGAAATACCAGATCGGTGAGTGAAATTGGAAGATTCCGAACTCCGTCAGACAATCACCGTCGCTGAATCGTACAAACAGAGGGTCGAATCCCTGTCGCGCCAGGTGCAGGTTCTCCGCGTTTCTTTAGACGAAGTTCACCTCGCATCCGAAGCGCTTAAAGCGTTCAGAAACGCGAAAGACGATGAAGAGATAATGGTGCCCGTCGGCGCCACCTCGTTCATTACCGTGAAAGTGACTCCCAACAGGAACGTCGTAGTCGATATCGGCTCGGGAGTTTCGGTGGAGAAAACTGCGGATTCCGCCCTGGAGTACATGGAAGCCAACAACACGGAGATATCCGAGGCCCTGAAAAGAACGATGGAGGCCCTCGGCGAAGCGCAGAGCGCCCTAGACAATCTCACCTCCGCGATCCAGCAGGAATATACAAACAGACAGAACGCGGTCCAGTAAGGAGGGTGAAAATGTTCGAGTCCCTGAAAGCTAAGATGAAAGGCTTCTTCTCGAAAGCCGAAAAGAAGATCGACGAAAAAACAGTCTATAAAGACGAGCCGGGACCCGAAAAACCTCCTGAGGACAAAAAACCCGAGGATACGAAACCTCCCTCCCCGCCCGAAATTCCGGAAACGACAGTAAAAACGGAGACTGCACCGGAGATTCCGGAAACTCCCGCGAAACCCGTGACGGAAACGAAGCAGACCGAGACCGTTCCGGAAGTCAAAGAGGAGAAAAAACTCTCCAGAAAAGAGCTTCTCAAACAGAAGAAACAGGAGCGCTCCTCTCCCGATACCGCTCCCCAGTCCAGATTCGGGGATCTGTTCGGGAAGAAAATAAAGGAGGATTCTCTGGACGAGGTTCTGGACGAACTCGAGATAATTCTTCTGGAAGCTGATGTGGCCTATCCCGTGGCGGAGAAGATCAAAGCGGGGGTCAGAGAGAACCTTCTCGGGAAAAAATACGACCGCAGCTATTCTCTGCAGGAGGTCGTGGAGCTCGCCGTCAAGGATGCCGTGAGAGACGTTCTCGAAATCAACGAATTCGACTTCGACGAATGGCTGGATGGACGCGAAAGACCCACGATCATAATGTTCGTCGGAATCAACGGCACCGGAAAGACGACCGCCATCGCCAAGCTGGCTTACCGCATCCAGAACAATGGAAAGACGGTGGTTCTGGCTGCCTGCGATACCTTCAGGGCCGGCGCCATAGAGCAGCTGGGGGTTCATGCGGAGAAGCTGGGATGCAAAATCGTGAGGCACGATCACGGCGCGGATCCTGCGGCCGTTGCTTATGATGCTATAGAGCATGCCAGATCCAAGAGGAAGGACGTGGTTTTCATCGATACCGCGGGACGCATGCAGACCAACAGCAATCTCATCGAGGAGATGAAGAAGATCGTCAGAATCGCGAAGCCGGATCTGAAGATCTTCGTAGGAGATTCTCTCGCGGGGAACGACGCGATAGAGCAGGCCAGAGTCTTCGACGCCGCTATTGGAATAGACGCCGTTATTCTCACCAAAATAGACACCGACGCCAAAGGCGGAGCGGCGCTCTCGATCGCCCACACCATCGGAAAGCCGATAGCGTTCGTCTGCAACGGCCAGGAATATCCGGATATCATCAAATTCAACACCGAATGGATGATAAACAGGATGTTCGAGTGAATATCCGCTGAATTAACAAAAACAGAACAGGCGGGATTTATTCCCGCATTTTTTTTAAAAAAAATTGATAAAACCGGTCCGGAGACCGGTATAATGATTCAGCAGCGGCGGATGATCGTGGTTACCGCGTTTCCTCCGCCGAGACAGAGGGTTCCGAGACCGACTTCCTTCCTGCGGTTTATCAGCGCGTAAAGAAGAGTGGTGAGAACGCGGGCTCCGGAGCATCCTATGGGGTGCCCGAGGGCGACCGCTCCGCCGTTCACGTTGAAGATATCGTCCGGGACTTCCAGAACTTTCTTCACGGCGCAGGAGGCGGAAGCGAACGCTTCGTTGTGCTCGAACAGGTCGATATCATCGATCTTCATTCCGGCTTTGCTGAGAACGTAACGCGTAGCGGGGATGGGTGCTTCCATAATATATTCCGGCTTCACTCCCCTCTCTCCGTAGGCCTCTATCACCGCGAGGGGTTTGCACCCGTTCTCCTCCGCCCATTTCCTGGAGGCGACGACAAGCGCGGAGGCTCCGTCGCTGAGCTGGGAGGAGTTTCCTGCCGTAACGATGCCGTCCGCTTTGAACACGGGCTTCAGTTTTCCGAGGACTTCCATGCTGGTATCCTCCCTCACGCCCTCGTCGGTGTCGAAGACGGTATCGCCTTTCTTGGAGTGAATGGTAACGGGAAGAATCTCGTCCTTGAACCTTCCGTTTCTGATGGCGTCGGCGGCTTTCATATGAGACTGGTAAGATAATTCGTCCGCGTCCTCTCTGGTCACATTGAACCTTTCTGCCACAATCTCTCCGGTGAATCCCATGTGCTGGTTGTTGAATATGTCCCAGAGACCGTCGTGAACCATAGCGTCCACGACCTTCTGGTCGTTCATCTTGTAGCCCCATCTGGCTCCGTTGAGGATGTAAGGCGCCGCGGACATGTTCTCCATTCCGCCCACGGCGAGAACGCTGTATTCGCCGGCTTTGATGGCGTCGGCGGCCAACATGAGAGCTTTCATTCCGGATCCGCAGACGGCGTTGACGGTGAAAGATCCAATCTCGACGGGAAGGCCCGCGCCTACCGCCGCCTGCCTAGCAGGATTCTGGCCGAGACCGGCGCTGATAACGTTACCCATGATGCATTCCTGGATCTTCTCGGGTTCCAGACCGGCTCTGGAAACGGCTTCTTTAACGGCGAGGGCGCCGAGTTCGGTGGCTTTGAAACCGGAAAGAGTCTTCCCGTATTTTCCTATAGGCGTTCTTACCGCGCTTAAAATGACTGCCTCGTCCATATAAACACTGTTTATACCATCGGCGGTGAATATAAAATATTGTCGATTACAAACTACGGCTATTGACGAACTCGACCGGCTGCTCTGTCCTCATCCTCTTCAGAGGCTTGGACAAATGCCTTCTCGCAGCGGTCGGAGGCTCGTACCATCCCGGAACGATCTGGCGTATCTCTTTTTCAAGAACCGGTTCGGAGGAACGGGTATGGCACTTTCTGCATCTGAATCCGGCTCCGGAACCTGCCGAAGCCATGGTTCTTCCGCATCCCGGACATACGGGATTGGATTTTTTAACGTAAACCGGAACGGTATCCAGAACATGCAGCTTTTCGATGTTGAGGGTGCGGGGAGATTCTCTGAGCTCTCCCATGACCTCCGCCTCGTCGCCGGGCTCCAGCCAGTCCAGAGCGTAGCGGAACTCTTTCGAGGGTTCGTAGGCTCCGCAGTCTATCTCGCCGAAAGGCGTGGAAAGGGTAATGAACACATGCCCTCCCGGGATGTGGCGCGCTCTCGAGACTATTTTTCCTCTGATGAGATAGGAACTGTTCGGAACCAGCTCGTTAAAACGGCGGATTATGTGATCGTCGGTCCCCTGGTTCGTCAGAAAGATCATCTCCCTCTCGATCGGCTCGGTTTTGATTCTCCGGGAGGCTTCCATGAGATCGGATTCCGAATCCCCCCTCAGACCGTACATGACCGGACAGGGAGTAGCCGGAACCATCGCGACCTTGCACGCTCTGTCCTCCCAGCTGTTGAAAGTCGTGGGATACGAATGATCCATATCGCGTATCGAAAGAGGATCGAACACGCGGGAAGTTCCCCATCTCTCCGGGGGACGGTAAGCCAGAAGCTCGAAGGTCGAATCCAGAGGCCTCCAGGCCATCCCGCAGACGCATCCTATCAGGCCTCTTCCGCACCCGATCTCGAAAGTCTTCCCGGAG
This sequence comes from Methanomassiliicoccaceae archaeon, assembly GCA_016282555.1. GTDB lineage: Archaea > Thermoplasmatota > Thermoplasmata > Methanomassiliicoccales > Methanomethylophilaceae > Methanoprimaticola. Next base: position 8,649 of record JAEEKU010000135.1, on the reverse strand, counting down.
ATGCGCTCTATCTCGGGATCCACGTCGGAACGGGAGAGGATTCTCCTGACTCCTCTCCAGTAGAAGAGCTGCGACGGCTTCCTCCGTGAAATCAGAAGTCCGGGATCGGAATCCTCTTCGTGATGCTCGGCGATGTGAGGGATTATCCTTTCCATCATCTGATTCTCGTCAGGCTCGTAATCGGTGCAGCCGTCGTAGCAATAAACCGGATCGTTCCCTATGCGCCCGATCAGTCTCCGGGGGCCTTTCCCCTTCCCGAATCTCATCACCAGAGCCCCGTTTCCCCTGGTCTTCCACGGAACTGCGGGATTGAGACGGACGAGACGCGGATTCCCTATCAGATCCAAATCTGAAAACTCGCGGATTATCTCCGTCGCGAGGAATGTGGTGCAGTTGCCCTTCATCGAATCGGTGTCGTCCACGGCTACGAACATCGGAAATCCGATCGGAAAGGCCGTATTATATTTTATCAAAACATTTCGCCGCGGAAACAAAGAATATGGAATTATCTGAGGAAAAGTTTCCGGAGATCCCGTAATGGCCGAGCTCCTCCACTTCGTCTCTGTAAAAACATTTGAAGACATCGCCGCCGGAGGAATCTATGATAAAAGTATATCCGCTGGAAGTAGCCCTCACATCGTGTACAATTCCGGTATGATCGAAATCATCCATAGGATTTCCGGTGAAGACAGCGAACATGAGCACGACGCCGATAACCGACATTCCCAGCAGCAGATATTTATTCAAAAACGCACCGGAAAGAGAATTATCTGTGATTATTTGAAAAAAGCAGGGTGCGGTAAACAGTCAAGACCCCCACCCCACCATTTCCACTGGAACTCTGAAAACAGAAAAAAATTTTCTCAGGCTATAGAATTGATGAGACAGAGAACACCGACAAAAGCCGCGATACCGAGAACGCAGGCAGCGATAACGAGCCATCCTTTCACATGCACACCTCCGATGATTGAACTGAATATATACTACCCCTATATAAGAAAAATGACTCCGAAAGAAAAGAGGAAAATCATTATAATATAAAATCCGGTTCAGCGGAAACGAATCTGGTGAAAGGATTTCCGGTGGAAAAAATGACTGAATCGAATATTTTTACACAATATATGGCGAAAAGAAACCAGATCGTCAAGAATAAAAAAATCCTCCAGTCGTCGTATATTCCGGATAATCTCCCCCACAGAAAGGACAAAATCGACGAGGTCGTGGAGATACTGGCCCCGGCCCTGAACAAAGACAAACCTTCTAATATCCTTATAATAGGAAAAACCGGAACCGGAAAAACCGCCGTGATGAATTACATCGGAAAGGAGCTGAAGAAGGCGGACGAGGAGGGAGTCAACTGCTCCTTCATTTACGTGAACTGCGAAGTCGTCGACACTCCATACGGAATTTTGTACAACATATCCAACCAGATCATAACGGACATCAGCAAGAAGATACCCTTCACCGGATGGAGCCTGGATAAAATCCTGAACGAAATGTCCGTGTATATTGAGAAAGAGGATAAGATCTTCATCATCGTTCTCGACGAAATAGACAGATCCATTCAGAAAAACGGCGAAGATATATTCTATTACCTTACCAGCATCAACGAAGTGCTGCAGAAATCGAAGATTTCTATAATAGGCATTACCAACAACGCCAAATTCACAGAATTCCTTAACCCTAAAATCAGAAGCAGACTCGGAGAGGAGAAGATCATATTCCCTCCGTACAAAGTGGACCAGCTGAAGGATATTCTCTCCGAGAGAGCGGAATTCGCCTTCGACAAAGGCGTTCTTGAAGATGATGTGATTCCCTACTGCGCCGCGTTATCCGCCCAGGAAATGGGAGACGCGAGAAGAGCCTTAGATCTTCTGAGAATATCGGCGGATATAGCGGAGAGAAACGGAGATAACAAAGTCACATGCGCTCATGTGAGATCCGCGAAGAACAAAATCGAGCTGGATGCGGTTTCTGAGGTTATCAAAACGCTCACGGTCCAGTCCAAAACGGTTCTGATGAGCATCATTCTGAACAGCGAAGAGAATCTGGATCACATGACTACCGGAGAAGTCTACACCAAATACAAGTTCATATGCGAAGTGATAGGTCAGTCGGTTCTTTCGCAGAGAAGAGTCGCGAGCCTGATTTCGGAGCTGGATATGCTCGGGATCATTCACGCGAGGGTGAAATCTTTCGGAAAGCTCGGCCGTACAAAAGAGATAGAGCTCAACACTCCGAAGGAAATCGTGAACATGATAAAATCCGATGATATTTTCATCGATCTGATCAATTACAAGCCGCCGAAGCAGACGACGATATTCTGAATCTCTGATAATATTTAAAATTATAACAAATTTTAAATATAATTTTTAAAAATTATTTAACAATCTTAATTTCCAATAGAAATTTCTGCTGCTTTTTTATAAAACATCAGTTTCCTGTTGAAAAATTTCCTGAAAGAGATTTTTTATGATGTTGTTTATAAATTTTTCTATAAATTTCCTTCAGATTCCTGTCCCTGATCTGTCCGGAAAAAAGCGCCCTGTTCTTTTCGGAGGTTCCAGTGGAAATGGTGGGGTGGGGGGCTTACGCTCCTCCGTTCCCCTCGTTTTTCTTTTTCGAAAGATAATATTGGTAAGAAAGATCCGCGAAAGAGATCAGTCCGATCAGGGTAACTATAGTCATGATCAGAGAGGGAAGGCTGTTGGGCACGTATTTCAGATTCGCCGTGTTTCCGTTGGTTAAGAGTTTGATCACTCCTATCCACGGGACTTCGGCCGTCGGAACGGATTTTATATCGTCGATTTCTATAAGATGATTGATGATTCCGGAAGTCTGGTCGAAATTGAGGTTCGATACGGGATTATCGCCCATAGTGGCATAACCGCTGATTTTAGTCAGATTATCGAGATTCAGCGACGGCGATTTGTGAGACTGAGTTAAATTTCTGAAAGTAAGGATTCCTCCGAGATCGTCCGGATCTTTTGTTTCCACAGAGGAGCCGCCGATGTTTTTCGTGCAGAACCATTCTCCTTTGTAGTTTTTCAGCTCTTCGGAACTCCAGGTCTCCGTATCAGGATTCCAGTCCAGCCATACTATCGCTCTGTGTATCACCGGATTGGATTTGAAATCCCTCTGGTAAATGATCACGGAGCCGTAATCCCCGAACGTGGAATATCCGGTCTCCGTTCCTTTTACGTAACTCTGGATCACGGCTTTGTCTTTGTCTTTGACGATGACGAGATCTCCGGTATCGATGATTCCAAGCTCGGATCTTTCCGGATCGTGCTGCATGCTCTGAGAGGTAACCACGCTGAACGGGGTTCCCATTCCCGAATAGAGAATCAGCGAACCGTAGCTTCCGGCGATTATGATTCCCAGAATCGCGATACCGATCAGGAATTTCTTATTCTCGGTTTTCACGGCAGAGCGGATGTCATAAGAATTATATGTAAATGACCCGCGGGCATGTTCCGGATTTTAAAATTTTCAAAGTTCTCCGGGATAATCGCCGTTTTCCGGTGATTATGATATATACGAGATCGGTGATGGACGGTTATGACCAGGCCGAGCAACGACGAGTATTTCATGTCTATGGCGAAATTGGTTTCCTCGAGATCCACCTGCATAAGAAGGCACGTCGGCGCCGTCATCGTCAAAGACAAAAGGGTTCTCTCCACGGGCTACAACGGCTCCCCCAAAGGAACCCAGCACTGCGAAAAGCTCGGATGCATAAGAGAGCAGTTCCATGTTCCGTCCGGAACCAGGCACGAGCTCTGCAGAGGCGTGCACGCGGAGCAGAACGCGGTTATCCAGGCGGCTTATTTCGGCACCAGCGTCAACGGCGGCACTCTGTACACGACAACCTTCCCCTGTTCCATGTGCGCCAAAATCCTCATAAACGCGGGAATCTCGGAAATAGTGTATAACGAGAAATACGTGGACGACTTATCTATCCAGATTCTTTCGGAGACCAATGTGATCGTGCGCAGGTTCGGAACGGATGATAAAGAAGATATCCCGCAAGTGTGATCACTCTTCCGTTTCTTTTTAACATTTTTTATTTCCAGTCATCGGATACTTGTACTTTTTGTTACTAACAGTTAAGTACACCTCCCCTCTTACAGTGTCCAGGGTCTGGGAGTGTTGATATGAGCCGAACTGACATACTTTCGGAAATTAAGCAAGCGGAATCCAAAGCCGATGCCCTGTTAAAAGAAGCAGAGGCCAAAAAGAAATCCGCGATTGCTGATGCTCGTAGAGACTCTGTAAAGAAGATTCAGGACGCTGAGGCCCAGTGCCGCAGCTCTTTTGAATCCGCTATTTCCGCAGCGAAAGTAAAACTCGAAGCCGAGCGCTCCGGATTGCTTAAAAACGGCAATGACGAAGCAGCCCTCATCGAGCAGAAATCCGCGGTAAAAATACAGGAAGTTAAAGATTTTCTCAATAAAGAATTCGAGAGGACCTTAAATGTCGCTTCCTGAGTCGATGAGTAGGATTGTGATCGCGGGCAGTTTATCCCATATTGACGAGGCTATCGACGCTTTGTACAAGACCGGGGCTGTCCACCTGATCGATCATACCGTCGACGCGGATGAAGGATTTACCTTAGGAACTCCTCGCCCGTATTCTTCCAAAGCATCCGAAAGGCTGCTGAAGATACGCAGCATGGAAAAAGAGCTAGGTCTTACCAAAAAAACCAAGACCGAGCCCGTTCCTCTGGAAAAGATAAAGAGCCAGATTTCATCTGAAAGCGTCGAGCTTATTGAGAAGGAGATTTCCTCCGTCCTCGATAAGAAAAATGATCTCAGTCAGAGAATCACAGAGTTAAACGCAACGAAGAAAAGTCTTGAGCTTCTCTCCAAACTAGACATCGACCTCGATCTATATTCCGGCTACAAGAGCATTTTTTCTGCTGTCGGAACCGTTACAGCCGATCCAGCACCCGGCCTTGCAGGCATCTGCGAGGTTTTCAGCAGCGGCATAACGAAGAAAGAGGGCGGCGTCGTCGCAGTTTTCGCCAGGAACGAGGACAAAGAAAAGGTCCTGTCCGCTCTTGCCGAATGCGATTTCTCTGAGATACCGGTTCCAAATGAAACCGGTTCGGCATCCGCGGCGCTGGCCAAAACGGAACGCGAACTTTCCGCGGCGGCGCAGGATATGGAGAAAGTTGACGGAGAAATTCAGGCGCTTCTTGAAAAACACAAAGATTTCCTCAAAGCTTCCGAAGAAGAGCTTTCGATCGAGGTCGAGCAGGGAGAGATCCCCGTGAGGATAGCGACGTCGGAGCATTCGTTCGTCATGGACGGATGGGTTCCTTCCAAGACCGCCGAGAAGGTCAAAATAGACATCGAGGCGAAGGTCGAGGGAGTGTACGTCGAGATCCAGGAGACCCGCGGAAGATCGATGAAAGAAGTCGAGGAAGCCGAGAATAGATTCAAAGACGTCCCCACCAAATTCAACAACGGCAGAATAGTGGAGGAATTCCAGTATCCGACCAAACTTATGTCGGTGCCTAAGTATCAGGAGATTGACCCTTCGATCCTGATCGCGATTTTCCTTCCTCTTTTCTTCGGAATGATGATCGGGGATGTGGGATATTCTATTCCTTTTATCATTTTAGGGGCTTACGGCCTCAAAGTAACGCATCATAAAGACTGGCGCGCCATCGCGACAGTTCTGTTCTTCGGAGGAATCTGGGCTTTCATCTTCGGATTCTTCTTCTACGGAGAATGTTTAGGAATGCATTTCGTCGGAGAGTATACTCCCGGCGATGTCGAATACAGTTGGCAGTACCTTTTAGGTCTGGATAACCTCCCCTCCTTCTTCGAAGGCATCCTCCCCGGAGGACACGGAGTACACAAACTCGGTGCCGATTGGATCGGTTTCCAGCTCAAACTTTCTGTTTACATAGGCGTTTGCCATCTTCTCCTCGCATACTGCTGTGCGGTCTACAACAAAACTCTCCAGCACGGCTTTGTTCATGCATTCAAGGAGAAGGGCGGATGGGTCCTCAGCTTCATCGGTATGGTTCTCATCTGTTACGAACTCGCGATGCTCCTGATTTACGGCGAATCCTTCGATTCCATTTTGATCCCTATGGTCATAGGCGCGATCATACTCGCCGCGGGAGTAATACTCAACATACCCGAAGACGGGATGCAGGCTGTTCTCGAATTGCCGGGAATAGTCGGAGGAGTGTTATCCTACACTCGTATCGCGGCTATCGGAATGTCGAAAGCCGGAATGGCCCTCGCTTTCAACTACATATGCATCGGAATGATCTACGGCGGACTCGGAGAAGGCATTCTCGCGCTCATAGTCGCGTTTGCTTTGTTCGCGTTCCTGCACCTGATGATCTGGACTCTCGGAATTCTGTCCGCGGGTCTCCACTCCTTAAGGCTGCAGTTCGTAGAGCTGATGGTGAAGTTCTACGAAGGCGGAGGAACGGAGTTCAGTCCTCTTAAGGTTAAACGTGTAAAAACCATTTCAGATAAAGATAAAGCATAATTGAGGTATCATAAATGGCAGCAGCAGAAGCAGCAGGACTTATAGCAGTTGGAGCAGGACTTGCGGTAGGACTTACCGGTCTCGGAGCAGGTATCGCGGAAGGAAACGTCGGAGCGGCAGCAGTTGGCGCTATTACCGAGGATGCAAGTCTGTTCGGTAAAGCAATGATTTTCATGGTTCTTCCCGAAACCATCGTCATCTTCGGACTGGTTATCTCTATCCTCGCTATCTTCGTGATGTGATTCCGCCAGAGGTAATCTCATGGCAGTATTAGCAAACGTCACTCAGGAGATCATCAAGTCCGCGGACGAGAAGTCCAAGGCTCTGATGTCAGAGGCAGAGGCGGAAATCCAGAAGATTGCCGCCGATGCGGGCTCGAAGATCGCTGAGATAGAAGAAAAAGCGGCTGTGAAGCGCGATGAGGAGCTCGAGCGTCTCAAGCGCCAGGAAATTTCCAGCGCCGAGCTGGAAAGCAAGAAAATCGTTCTGGCGAAAAAGAAGGAGATTCTCGAGAGAGCTTTCAACCAGACTCTGTCCGAGCTGGAAAGCGCCCCCGCGGAGAAGAAACTGGAACAGTACAAGGCTATGGTCAGAGCCGTGAAGGACATTATCCCCAATCCTAAGGCTGTAATGTCCTGCAATGACAGTTTCACCGCCGAGGAGCTCGGAGTCTCATCCGTTTCCAAAGACAGCAGGATCGCAGCCGGTCTCATTCTTCAGAGCGAAGACGGACAGGTCGAAGTCGATATGCAGTATTCCACGATCCTCCAGTCAGTCTGGAACCGTGAGATCAAGACCGTTTCCGATATACTCTTCGGGTGAGTCAGATGTTCAAGCGCAGCGTAAGAAAAGGCAACTACGCTTACACCGTGACCAGGGTGAAAGCGAAGAAGTCTCATCTGCTCCGTGAAGAAGATTATGACAAAATGATTCAGATGAGTGTTCCGGAGATCTCCCGTTACATCAGCGAAGCCGGGTACCAGAAAGAGATGGCCGACCTGGCGGGAAAGTACGAGGGAATGGAGCTCCTGGAGCATGCGACGTACCAGAATATGGCTAATGTGTTCAACAGCATCCTCGGAGCTTCCCAGGGAGAGCTGGCTACCATGGTGTCCGCGTATCTCGAGAAATGGGATATATGGAACCTCAAAGTCATCCTCCGCGGAAAGTCTTACGGTCTCACCGGAAACGGAATCAAAGAAGATCTCGTTCCGGCCGGAAAAATCGACGAGGCGGCTCTGGACAAGCTGATCTCGCTTGAGTCCATCGACGATATTCTCAACGAATACTCCAGGATGGGAAAGGTGAAATTCCCCGCCGACGTCATCTCCGACTACAAAGAGAGCGGAAACCTCGGCGTCATAGAGGATTACCTGGACAAGCTCCACTACCAGAGGCTGCTGGACAGCATCAGTCCCTACACGCAGCCTACCAAGATCTTCCTCGATTACATCAGGAGAGACATCGACGTGGTCAACCTCAGGACTATAATGAAACTCAAGTCCGAGGGAATCTACGGCGAGAAGGTCATGAAATACTACATCCCGGGCGGAATGCAGATCGACTCTAAATTCGCCCAGCTGCTCGCGAACGCGGAAACCGTGAGCGCGGCGGCGGGAGACATGTCCCGTCTGGACGTGTTCGAGGAGTATATCAAGCCGGTTCTCGACTTCGACAACTACGACAACAAAGCCGTGGTGTCCGCGATCAAGAAGTACCAGGAAGATCAGGCTAAGAAGATGGCCCACATGTACCCCCTCTCGGTCCTTCCCGTGATCGATTTCATGGTCCACAAGGAGACCGAGGTAAGGAACATCAGGGTCGTCGCCAGAGGCGTTAACAGCGGTCTCGGAAGAGAGACTATCAAAGGATTGCTGGTGATCTGATGGAAATAGCGGTTATAGGGAGCGAGGATTTCGTACTCGGATTCAGGCTCGCCGGAATCAGGCGCGTGTTCGTGGCGAATCCGGACAATTACCAAGACAAAATACTGGAGGCGATGAGCCAGCCAACAATAGGTATCCTTGCAGTAGATGCAAAGGACCTCGGCAATCTCTCATACAACGTCAGGCAGAAGATCACCGATTCGATCCAGCCTGTCGTCGTGCCCGTCGGCGGTGACGAGAGCGATCTCCG
>JAEEKU010000013.1 GCA_016282555.1 Methanomassiliicoccaceae archaeon | reverse complement strand
ATGCCACCCATCCGATCACGAGATCGGGCTGCCGGGACAAAAGAACGCTGGTCTGGATGTTTCCGGAGATGTTTTTGGATCCGGCTGCGTCTACTGCGCCGATCCTGTTTTCGAGTTTATTGTACTCGTCCTGCACTCCTTCCCAGATGGGCTCTTCGTTGTAGTAGCACCCGACGATTCTGTCTCCGAGTCCGAGATAGAGGAGAAGGTTGAGAGCCGTGTTGCATCCGCAGACTACTCTCTCGGGAATCTTGGTGAAGGTGATGTCGGTCTTGTTTCCGTTGTAGTCGGTGAAAGTGGAGATCGTAACGGGAGTGTATTCCCTGCCGTCGAGGATCTTTGTGACTGCGGCGTAGACTTCCTGCATCGCGTCGAGAAGCTGGGGCGTGGATCCGTAGGAGCAGCTGAGCTTCATGTCGTAAGCGTCGCCGTTCTTGATGGCGGAGCACTTGCTGAGATCGGGATCGTTCTGCCAGCTCTGGAGCGATTTCTGATAAGTGACGCTTCCGTATGTGATGTAGAAGATCAGATCGATATCGGTTGTTCCGATCGCCTGATACACTGTGGCAAGAGGAACGGTTCCTCCGTCGGGGAACGCGTTGGTGAGTCCGATGGAGTTGAGAATGGACGCAATGAAGTTGGAGTTCTTGTAGCACCATACGGTACCCTTTTCGGTGTTGACCGCTCCGTCGACGAGGGCGTAATAAACGGTCTCCTTTCCTTTGAGGCTCTCCCTGATATCGCTGATGACCTTGATGGTCTCGTCGTAGAGCGCGGTGGTCTTGCCGGACACGTTGAAAATCTTTCCGACGTTGTCGTAGTCGATCTTCATGAGCTTGACGGTTCTGTAATCTGCGGAAGTCATGCTGTTGAACGACATGACGTTGCATCCGTTGTCGTTCCAGAACTTCTCGGTCCCGAGTTTTCCTTCTTCCCATGCGACCCATCCGATCACGAGATCGGGCTGCCAGGACAAAAGAACGCTGGTCTGGATGTTTCCGGAGATGTTTTTGGATCCGGCTGCGTCTACTGCGCCGATCCTCTTTTCGAGTTTATTGTACTCGTCCTGCACTCCTTCCCAGATGGGCTCTTCATTGTAGTAGCATCCCACTATTCTGTCGCCGAGTCCGAGATAGAGGAGAAGGTTGAGGGCGGTGTTGCATCCGCAGACTACTCTCTCGGGGATCTTAGTAAAAGTAATGTCGGTCTTGTTTCCGTTGTAGTCGGTGAAGGTGGAGATAGTAACGGGGCCGTAGGGCACCTCGGGTTCTATTTCTTTGTATTTCTTCGCGTTTTCAACGGGGACGGGGTTGGTGATCGCATGATAGATTGCCTGCGCGAGAGGATGGAACTCTGAGGGGGGCATCTTCACGGAGTCGAGAGAGATGCTGGATAAGAAGTAAACGTTGCCGTAGTATCCGACGTATTCCATATAGGATCCGGGAATACTGCTGGTATAGTTGGTGTAATATCCCAGAGCATCCTCGAGAGAGGATGTGTCGTATATACCCATGCAAACTCCTTCGGAGGTCGTCTTTCCTATCTGCTGAGAGATCACGCGGCCCTTGTCCTGATATCCGGTTCTGGCCGTCTTCTCGTCGCTCACGACGAAAAAGTCGACGTAGTTCACGGTATTGCCGGCCGGGTAATAGGCGCGGGCCTCGGACGCGGTCGCCGAGTCGTCCAGATAGAAATCTTTTCCAAAAAATCCGCTGTATCCGGCGGAGAAGGAAGCGGCTATCTCTGATGCATCGGAGGCTTCGAATTCCGGTTCGTCGGGCTCGTCTTCGTGGATGAGTCCGTAACCGATAAGAAGGCCCACGATGACGGTGATGACAGCCGTTATTGTGAGAATCCATTTTCCTAACATTGTACACTCCCTTTGGGTAGATATACCAGACATTATCCGTATAAAACGATTATGGATGCTATATCCAACATTGCGCAAACATCTCTAAAGACGAAGTTATTCCGCATGCGGCCCGGACTTATACTGTTTTATAGCAGAAACCGGGATTTCGGGCCAATGGTTCTTCTCAAAGACATCGGAGAACGGCAGCTGATAAAGGATTTCAGAAGTTTCATCCGCACTGCCGGAGTGGTAGGCCCGGGAGACGACGCCGCCATACTGGACGGCGGAATCGTGATTACCACCGATTCGGTCAGTTTCAAAAGGCACTTCCCGAAAGGAATGACGTACGAGCAGTTCGGATGGTACGCGGCCGCCGTGAATTTCAGCGATCTCGCGGCCATGGGGGCCAGGCCCACCGGGATTCTGGCTGCTCTGTCCCTGGAAGAGGATATGGAGTCCCAGGACGTATACGACATTATGAGCGGAATCAGCCAGTGCGCGGAATTCTGCCAGACCGGAATCGTCGGCGGAGACACCAAGCCGGGATACGGAACAGTCGCCTGCACGGCGATAGGATCCATGGACGGAAGAAAACCGATGCTGAGATCGGGAGCGAAACCCGGAGATCTGGTTGCCGTAACGGGTCCCGTGGGGGGACCGGCCGCGGGTCTGGCTGCCATAGAATACGGGATCGACAACGAGGATGCGAAGAACAGCCTCTACCTGCCGGTTCCCAGAGTCGAGACCGGAATGAAACTGGCCTCTCTCGGCATAGTAACGTCATGCATAGATCTCTCCGACGGTCTGGGAACGGCGGCCAATATCCTGTGCGAGGACTCCGGCGTCGGAATGGACATCGGAACCGAGTTCATTCCGGTCAGCAGCTGCGTGAAACCGGTTTCCAAAGAAACGGGGATACCGATGTTCGATCTCATATTCAGGTTCGGAGGGGAATACGAGCTCCTTTTTACCTTCGGCAAGGACAGAATAGACGAGCTCCACTCCGCGGAGATAGATTTCAGCGTCATCGGGATGGTGAACGACAGCGGAAAAGCCGAAGCGGTGAGGGGAGAGGACAGGAGGGAAATAGGATATGGCCGTTATTAACGAAAGAACCGAAGCGAGATTCTACGAGAGAACCGGAAACGGCTACGTCTGCAAGCTGTGCCCCCACGGATGCTTCATCCCGGTCGGAAAATACGGAAGATGCGGTTCCCGCAGAGCCGACGAGGATATGCTGATCGCCTACACCTACGGAAAAGTCTCCTCCCTGTGCGTGGATCCAATAGAAAAGAAGCCGCTGTACCACTACAAACCTGGCTCCAGATGCTTCTCCGTCGGCGGGGTCGGATGCAACATGAGATGCAGACACTGCCAGAATTATGCCATCTCCCAGCTCAGCTCCGGAAAAAAGCGCACCACCTACGAGAGGCCGGACGAGATAGTCGCGCTCTGCAGAAGGGAAAGACAGAACATAATAGCTTTCACGTACAACGAGCCGTCGATATGGTTCGAATACATCATGGATATTATGAAAGCAGCCCCCGATCTGGAATGCCTGATAATCAGCAACGGCCTCATCTGCGAGGAGCCCCTCAGGCAGCTGTGCGACGTGGCGGACGCTTTCAACATCGACATCAAAGGATTCACCGACGAATTTTACGTCGAGGTCTGCGGGGCGCATCTTCAGGACGTCCTCAGGAGCGCGAAAACCGTCCACGGCTGCGGGATCCATCTGGAGCTCACTTATCTGGTGATACCCGGATACAACGATGCCGACGATGAGATCGAAAGATTCTGCAGATGGGTTCTGGACGAGCTCTCCGCGGATGTCCCCGTGCATTTCACCAGGTTCCACCCGGACAACGAGATGACCGATGTCCAGTGGACGCCGGTGGAGACCGTGCTCCGCTGCAGGGAGATCGGAATGAAATGCGGCCTGAAATACGTCTACGTCGGAAACACCCTCTCGGACGAGGCCGACGACACCTACTGCCCCGGATGCGGGATGGCCGTCGTCAGAAGGCTCGGCTATCTGGTTGACAGAACCGGACTGGACGGCTCCAGATGCTCCGAGTGCGGGTACAGGCTCAACATCATCCCGCGATCGGAGAAACGCGCGCAGCTCCGTTATGACGTATCCTGCCGCGATGAAGACCACGAAAGGAATCATAGGGGTCACGGAGACAGTGCCGGCTCCGGCCTTTCTCAGCCTGGAGACCGTGCCCCCGTCCGATTCTCCGGCCTTTATGCGTACGATCCCCCCGTCTCTGACGTCCTCCGTCATCCATACGAACGATCTCCCCACCTTCTCCAGAGGGATCCTGTATTCAGTGAACATCCGAATCCCGGCGTTTCCGGACAGTAGATTGCGTAGAAAAACCGCAAACATCGGCAGAACCGCCAGAAACGCCGCGCAGATCAGCGCCGAGACCGACGGAGGAATGAGATCCCTCATCTGAATGTATCCGGAAACCGCCGCGGATTCCGGGAAGGGATGCAGCGCCGATATCGAAATCATCGCTTTCGCGTCCGCGCCCCCTCTCAGTATTCCCCCGCGGTACATCCCCAGATACAGAAGAAACTCCGCCGGGAAAAACAGAACCGCGGCGCGCTCTCCCGCACTCCCGGAGGAAAAGAAAGCCAGCGCCGAAGACGCGATGAAAACCGTGACGGAAACCGCCGCGGGAATCCTTTCCGAGAGGATGAACGCCATGGCCGCGAAGGAGGATACCGCGCAGAGGAGAACGGGGACCGCGGAAACGAACTGCAGAGAAATGACGGCTGCCGCCGGGATCCCGAAAACGGCCATCAGAATCCAGTGGGAGTCCGGAACCTCCCTGTATTTCAGATCGTACACGGCGGCCGACGCCAGTACAGCGGCCGCGAACACCGTTTGGAGAGCCTGCAGCATGCCGTTATGATTTACTGTTTTATATTTACTGATAATATGCGGTGATCATGGAAGTTAGAACGGCGGCGGTACTGCTCGCGGCGATCATCTGCATCATTGCCGTTCCGGTATCCGACGGAGCCACGGAAGACGATCTGAGAATCAGCATTCCGGAGCTCGGATACGATTCGGAAGTGTCTCAGGATTTGCCGGTGCTGTCTATGGACAGCAACAGCACCAGGGATCTGTCGCTTTACATTTTCAACGATTCGGAATCCATGGTGGCGGCGGTCTTCAAGCAGACGTCCGTCACGGGAACCGCTTCGGTGAAACCGGAGGACAGCAGCACGGACATCTTGCCGGGATCGTACGCGGTGGAAACAGTCAAAATATCAATCAACGAGTACGCCGACACCGGATATTACAGCCTTCCGCTCGTCGTTTACATTCAGAACCTCGAGGACACCTCCTCCGTGCTGGGCTTCACGAAGACGATCATCCTGTCGCTCCACGTGACGTCCAAATACTTCTCCGACAACCAGTACAACAAATTCTTCGGAGTGATCCCCAACACGCTGGACGGAATTCTGGGAGAGCCCTGGGTCGCCGCCGCGGCCACCATGGTGTTTTTCCTGATAGCCAACATCGCGATATGCTATGTGGCGATCCCCCTTCTGACGAATTTCGCCAGGGAGAACGTCAGCAAACTGGAAAAATCGGAGCTCAAAAAATCGGTCACGAAGATAATGAGCGCCCTGATCTTCGTGTATTCGGTCAACCTCTCCGCCCAGATCATAGGGGCCGGCCCGGAGTTCTGCCATGCGATGAACGCGTTCTCGACATTTCTGTACGTGTGCGTCGGAGCAACCCTGGTCTGGAAGATATACACGTTCATAATCAACGCCCTGTTCAAGAGCGTGGACGGGATCGACGTCGTCGACGGCTTCGATTCGTCTCTCATACCTCTGTTCAAAATGGTCGGGCAGATCCTGATAAGCGTCTGCGCCATAGCGGCCATCCTGGCGTCCTTAGGCGTGGATTTCGCCGGAATACTGATGAGCGCCGGAGTGGTCACACTGGGAATAACCATGGGAGCCCAGAACATCCTGGGACAGTTCTTCAGCGGAGTGGTCCTGCTCTCCACCAGACCGTTCAAGAAAGGAGACTTCATAAAAGTGAGCGGAACCGTGTACATCGTCAGGAAAGTTAAGCTGATGTTCACGGAGCTGTACACCTGGGAGGCGGATCAGATCGTGACCATCCCGAACAACGTCCTGACTTCGGCGACCATCGTCAACGTGACCAAAGAATCCAAGGAGGTCAGGATATACGTCTACGTCTCGGTGGCTTACGAGGCCGACATCCCGCTGGCCAAGAAACTCATGATCCAGGCGGCCATGGAGCACCCCCACGTGATCAAAGACGGATCCAGAACCCCGCCCACGATCAGATTCACCGATTTCCTCGATTCCGGAATAGAGCTCAGGCTGGCCGCCTACGTGGACGACTTCGACAACAGCGGAACCTTCGCCGGAGAGATGAGGGAGAGAATATTCGATCTGTTCAAGGAGGAGGACGTGGAGATCCCGTACAGCAAGTACGAGGTCACCCTGATGCCCTGCGACGGGAAGAAGAAGCCCAGTGACGGATACGAATGATCTTTATTCTGCGAATTCCGCAGAATTCCAAACTTCTTTCCTTTTATTGCCATCTTTTATCTGTGAAATCCGTATCATATCAACGATTAACCATTTTTATATAACTTGATCTGTTACGCACAACACGCTCTGAGAAGCAGGATACGGGTCATATGATAGACAACCTTGACAAAAAGATCATCGAGATCATGAAAAAAGATTCGAGGTGCCCCTTCGTCGAAATAGCCAGCCAGCTGGGCGTTTCCGAAGGAACGGTCCGCAGCAGAGTCCACAGAATGACTGAGGAGGGCATAATCCGCGGATTCACGATCAAAACCAGTTCCAAGAACGTCAAGGCTCTGGTGGAAATCAAAATCGACGTGAACACGGACACCCAGCAGATAGCCCGCGAACTCGCCGGATACGACGGCGTGACGGAAGTGTTCGAAGTCACCGGAGATCAGGATATCATAGCCATAGTGGATGTCGAATCGTCGAACCAGCTTAATGAAATAATAGAGCGGGTAAGGCGCTACGACAATATAATCAGCACCCGTACCCGCCTCATACTCAAAGAACACTACGGAGAGGCATAAGATGTTCGCAGGAACCGGAACAGCCATAGTGACGCCGTTCAGAAAGGACGGGTCCGTGGATGAGGAGATGCTCAGAAGACTGGTAGACTTCCAGGAAGAAAACGGCGCTGACGTACTCGTCCCCTGCGGGTCTACCGGAGAATCGGCAACCCTCAGCCATGAAGAGCACATACACGTTTTGGAAATCGTGATAGATCAGGCGAAAAAAGCCAAAGTCCTCGCGGGCGCGGGCAGCAACAGCACGTCCGAAGCGGTGACTCTGAGCAGAAAAGCCAAAGATCTCGGCGCTGACGGAATCCTGTCTATCTCGCCGTACTGCATCAAGCCGACCCAGGAGGGCCTGTATCTGCATTACAAGACGATAGCGGAGAAATCCGACTGTCCCATGATCATATACAACATACCCGGAAGAACCGGAGTGAACATCTCCACAGACACGCTGATGAGGCTGGCGGAGATCCCCGGAATCGCCGGGGTCAAAGAGGCAAGCGGAAACATGCAGCAGATCCAGTCCGTTCTCTCGCGCAGGCCGGAGGGCTTCGAGGTCCTCAGCGGAGACGACAGCCTGACCCTTCCGATGATATGCCTCGGAGCCGACGGCGTCATATCGGTCGCCGCCAACTGCTGCCCCAGCCTGGTATCGGAGATGGTGAGGAACGCCCGCCGCGGAAAATTCGATATCGCGCTGAACCTGCACAACACGCTTCTTCCGCTGTTCAACGCGCTGTTCTGCGAGACCAATCCCATCCCGGTGAAGTACGTGATGGGGCGCATGGGGTTCGGAACCTGCACGCCCAGGCTTCCGCTCACGGAGCTGTCCGAAGACGGAAAGAGAACGCTGGAGCCGGTCCTGAGGGGACTGGGGTTCAGCGATATATGAGGTTATAGCATGCTGACTGTAATGAAATTCGGAGGAACCAGCGTAGGCTCTCCGGAGGCTCTCAGAAGAGTAGCCGGGATAATCGCCTCCACCGAGGGAGAGAGAATAGTCGTATCGTCCGCGATGTCGGGAGTCACCAACTTCCTGGTCTCCGCGGTTCTGGACCCCGCCCCGGATCTGGAGAGCGTGAGGGAGCAGTTCGCCAACAAGCACCTCTCGGCCGCGTCCCAGCTGTTCCAGGGAGAGGCGATGGAATCCTTCAGGAAAGAGTTCGACGAGAGAATGGAGAAGTTCTGGAAGGCCCTGAACGCCGACAGAAGCGATCCGTACTACAAAGACGGGGTCATGTCCCAGGGCGAGCGCTTCTCCACCCTGATTCTCGCCCATGTTTTAAGATCAATGGGAATCGACGCCAGAGCGATCACCTCCGAGGAAGCGGGAATCGCCGCGGAGGGAAAGCCCCTCTCCGGATCCGCGGATCTCAAGAGGAGCGCGGACGGGATGACGATGAACGTCAAACCCCTGCTCTCCATGGGAGTGCTGCCGGTGATAACCGGATACTACGGAATCAGCCCCGAGGGAAAGCCCCTGACGTTCGGAAGGGGAGGATCCGATTACGCCGCGGCCGTGGTGGCGAACGCGATAGACGCCAATGTCCTCGAGATCTGGACGGACGTGGACGGATTCATGTCCGCGGACCCGAGAATCATCCCCGATGCGATAAAAATAGAGGAGATGAACTTCGGGGAGGCGGCGGAGCTGGCGTATTTCGGAGCGAAGGTCCTCCACCCGAGAACCATCGAGCCGGTGAGGCAGAAGCATATTCCCCTGAAAGTAAGGAACTCCTTCAAACCGGAAGAGCCGGGAACCCTGATCCACCACCTCAGGAAACCCAAGAACGAGCTGCTGAGGAGCATCGCCACCAAGACGGATCTGTCCATAATAACCATCAGCTCGGCGGAGATGGCTTACCGCCCGTCGATGGTGGCCCGCATACTGGACAAAATCGCCACCGCGGACACGATAATCTATTCGATCTCCACCTCGCTCTCGACGGTGGCCTTCCTCGTAAGCACCAACGACGTCAAGACGACGCTTAAGCAGATCAACAGCATCGAGGGGTACGACATCGAGAGGATCGACGTCAAGAACGGAGTGGCGCTGGTGTGCGCCGTGGGGGACAACCTTCTGGACAAGTACGGCGTATCCGGAGACATCTTCTCGGCCGTGAAAGAGGCGGAAGCCAACGTGGAGATGATATCGGAGGGCGCCTCCGAGGTCTCCCTCAACTTCGCGGTCCCCATGAGCAAAGTGATGGACGTGGTCAGGATACTCCACGCCAGATACATAGGTGAGCGACATGATGCGCGAATTCGAAAACGACAACGGCCAGATGGTCATAGGCGGAGTGCATGCGGCGGATATCGCCGATGAATTCGGAACCCCGGTTTACGTCACCGACGAACAGAGGCTCAGAGACAATTACCGCAGGATATACGAGGCGTTCTCGAAGTATATGGACACCAGAGTCCACTACGCCTGCAAAGCGAACACGAACCTCGCCATCCTGAGGATACTGGAGCAGGAGGGCGCGGGAATAGACGCCGTTTCCATAGGGGAGGTTCTGACCTGCATCAAAGCCGGATACTCTCCGAAGAGAATCATGTACACGGGAGTGAACGTGAGCGACAGCGAGCTCAAAGCCGTCGCCGATCTGGGAGTGATGATCAACATCGACTCGGAATCGGAGATGGAGAGGCTGGCCCGCATCGCGCCCGGGCACCAGGTGTCTTTCAGAATCACCCCCGGCGTGGGATCCGGTCACGGAGCCAAGGTCATAACCGGAAACAAGGGAGCCAAATTCGGAATACCTCTGGACAAGGTTATACCCGTATACTCCAGAGCCGAGGATCTCGGGTTCGACATCAGGGGAATCCACGCGCACATCGGATCCGGGGGGCAGTCTCCCGAGCCGTTCGCGGACATGACGGAGGTTCTGATCGACAACGTGAACAGACTCTCCGATCTCGGAATAAAACTGGATTTCATCGATATCGGAGGCGGGATAGGAGTGCCGTACCGCCCTCAGGAGGAGGAGATGGACGTCGGAGAGATGGCCATGAACATCACCGACATGATCACCGAATACACCGACGTGAAGACGCTGGTTCTGGAACCGGGGAGATACATAGTATGCGACTCCACCGTCCTGCTCACAAGAGTGAACGATATCAAGGACGCGGGAGTGAAGAAATACGTGGGATGCGACGCGGGATTCAACACCCTTATCCGCCCCGCCATGTACGATTCCTATCACTACGCCGCGATAGCGAACAAATTCGGGAAAGCGTGCACGGACAAATTCGACATCGTCGGCCCGATTTGCGAGTCCGGAGACTATCTGGCCCGCGACCGCCCGCTCCCGGATCCGAAGGAAGGGGATATCGTCGCCATATACAACGCCGGAGCGTACGGATTCTCGATGTCCAGCAACTACAACTCCAGACCGCTGTGCAGGGAGGTTCTCGTGAACGAGGGCAGGGCAGAGCTCATAAGGGAAGCCGAAACCCCCGAAGAGATGTGGAGACACCAGATCGTCCCGGAGAGGCTTTCGAGATGAGATTCTGGAAATACCACGGGATCGGAAACGATTTCATCCTCCTGGACGGAATCCGGGATCGTCTGTCTCCAAATGCGGAGTGGTGCAGAAGAGCCTGCGACCGCAACTTCGGAATAGGGGCGGACGGAGTCCTGTATCTGCTCCCGGGAGAGGGCTCGGACGTGTCGATGAGGATAATCAACGCCGACGGAAGCGAGGCGGAGATGTGCGGAAACGGGATAAGGTGCCTGGCCAAGCACGCCTACGACTCCGGCATCGTGAACAAGAGGAAATTCACGGTAAAGACCGGCGCCGGGATCCTGGCCGCCGAGATCACGGGCGAGAACGGAGAGGCGTCCGGCGTCAGAATAAACATGGGCGCCCCGGTCCTGGAAGGAAGAGATATTCCTGTAGACTGCGACGGAAGATTTATCGGAAAACCTTTCGAAGCCTGCGGCGTCAGATTCGAAGCCAGCGCGGTTTCCATGGGAAATCCGCATTTCGTCACGTTCACCCCTCTGGACGACGAAACGGTAAACCGCCTCGGCCCCGTTCTGGAGAGCCATCCCTTCTTCCCGAGAAAGACGAACGTGGAATTCTGCCGCATAGAAGACGGAAAGATACACATCCGGGTCTACGAGAGAGGAGCCGCCTGGACGCTCGCCTGCGGAACCGGGGCCTGCGCCTCGACTGTCGCCGCCGCCCTTCTGGGACTGGTGCCCTTCGATAAGCCGGTCGACGTCCGCCTCCCCGGAGGATGGCTTAAAATCACCGCGGACAGCGATCTTAAATACGTATTGATGGAGGGTCCCGCCGAGCTCGTGTTCGAGGGAACCTGCCGGTAAGAGATGATAATTATGTTCGAACAAGCAGACAGACTGAAACAGATACCGCCGTACCTGTTCGTTAGACTGGAGCAGCTTTCCGCGGAAAAGAAGGCTGCCGGATGGGATATGATCGATTTCGGAATAGGAGATCCGGATCTTCCCGCCCCGGAATGCATAGTGGACGAGATGTGCAGGGAATCGCGCGAGAACTCCTGCCAGAAGTACTCCTCCTCCGCCGGCGAGAGAGATCTCCGCGCCGCGGTCGCGGAATGGTACAAAAAGCGCTACGGACTGGATATCGATCCGGATACCCAGGTGTGCGTCACCATCGGATCCAAGGAGGCCATATTCAACATAGCGCAGGCCTTCGTGAACTGCGGGGAGACCATCATAGCGCCCTCCCCGGGATACCCGGTCTATTCCGGAGCTTCGACCATCTTCAACGAGGCGAAATGCGTCAAAGTCCCTCTGAAAGCGGAGAAAGACTGGCTTCTCGATACGGACGACTGCCCGGAAAACGCGAAGATGCTGTATCTGAACTACCCGAACAACCCGACGGGAGCCACCTGCGATCTGGATTACCTTAAGAAGGTATACTCCTGGTGCAAAAAGAACGGAACCATACTGTGCTACGACAACGCTTACTCGGAGATGTGCTACGACGGTTACAAAGCCCCCTCCGCGCTTCAGGCCGGGCCGGACTGCATAGAGTTCGGATCCTTCTCCAAAACCTTCAACATGACCGGATTCAGGCTGGGATATGCCGTCGGACACCCGGATCTCATCGCGGGACTGAAGAAATGCAAAGGACAGACCGACTCCGGAGCTCCGATTTTCATACAGAAAGCGGGAATCAAAGCTCTGAGCCTTTACAAAGACAGCAGCCTTCCCCCGGAGATCGCGAAGAACATGTAGATCTACTCCGAAAGGAGAAAGATCCTGGTGGAGGGGCTCAGAGAGCTCGGGTTCGACGTGAAAATGCCCAGAGGAACCTTCTACGTATGGTTCGACTGCGGAATGCCCTCTTCGGAGTTCACGCAGAAAATGATCGACATCGGAGTGATAGTCACCCCCGGATCCGGATTCGGAGAGTCCGCCGAAGGCTACATACGCATGACGGTCACCGAGCCGGCGGAGCGCATCAGACTCGCTCTGAGAAGAATGAAAGAGAACAAATATCTTTAAGACCGGAACCGGCGGAGGCGATCCGCCGGAATCGGTTTTCATTCCAGCTCTCTTACGCACCTTTCCAGCTCTTTGCGTATCTCTATATGCTGGGGGCATGCTTTCTCGCACTTGCCGCATTTTATGCAGTCTTTGGCGCGCTTCCTTCCTGCGGCGTCTATGCTCCAGCCCATCTGCGTAAGGGCGAAATCCCTGTTTCCGTACAGAGAAACCATATTCATGGCTTCGAACGTTCCGGATATGCCGATGTTTTCCGGGCAGACCTTGAAGCAGTAGTCGCAGGACGTGCACGGGATTACAGGATATTCCGAAAGAGCCTCCGACGCTTCCGCAAGCGTTCTCCTCTGGGAATCCGAAAGGCCGGAGAATCCTCTCATCGCGGACAGGGTATCTTTCATCTGCTCCGTGCTGGACGCTCCCGAGAGAACCGTAAGGACTCCGTCCAGATCGGCGCAGAATCTTATCGCCCAGGAGGCGAAACTGCTGCCGGGCTCGGCCGATCTGAGTATCTCCCCGACTTTCTCCGGAGGAGTGGCCAGCAGCCCTCCTTTCACTGGTTCCATGACGATGACCGGGATCCCGCGCTTCCTGGCAGCCTCGTAGCATCTGCGGGACTGCACCGATTCCGACTCCCAGTCGGCGTAGTTGATCTGAAGCTGGACGAACTCGGCTTCGGGATGGGCGTCCAGTATTTCCTCCAGTTCGTCGGCGGTGGAATGGAAGGAGAATCCGAGATGCTTTATCTTCCCCTCCTTCTTCTTCTCTCCGAAATAACCCCACAGATCGAAATCCTCGAAGACCTTGGTTCTTTTATTTCCGAGGTTGTGAAGAAGATAGAAATCGACGTATTCGGTGCCTAGCCGTTTCAGAGAGGTTTCGAACTGGGCGGCTGCCTCCTCCCTTGTCTTGCAGGAGATCCATGCGGCGTTTTTGGTGGCGAGATAAAAACTCTCCCTCGGGTACCGCTCGACGAGGGCCTGCCTTATCGCGTCCTCGCTGCCGCCGTACGCCCAGGCCGTATCGAAATAATTGAAGCCGGCGTCCATGAACAGATCCACCATTTCCTTGGTCTGCTCTATATCGATTCCGCCGTCTTTTTTAGGAAGACGCATGAGTCCGAATCCGAATCTGCCTATGCGCGAACTGTCGATCATGTCATATCCCGTTCCGGATCCGCTACGGTTTCCCGTCTTTTAGATTTTTCACAAGCGGCGGCAGGTAAGCATAATAATTCCTGATCCAAAGATATTATTATGCCATGTTTATCCCCGGAGACAATGGAACGCAAAGCCGGCAAAATCAGATTCCCGTGTGAGATGTCGCTTCTCTGCGGGCTGCTTCTGGTGGCTTTCGCGGTCTGTCTTTTTATCCGGAGCGGATACGGAGTCACGGTCATATCCTCGATCCCGCTGATGGCCAGCTATGCTTTCCCCGCGCTGGATTTCGGAACGTGGAACATAATCTACCAGCTGGTTCTCGTCGCCATGGCGGCCGCCGTAACCAGAAAGAAAAGTCCCGGATATCTGTTCTCGATCGCCGTCGCGCTGGCGTTCGGAGTGTTCCTCAATTTCATGAAGGACCTTCTCTCCGGACTCCCGGAATCGCCGGAACTTGATCTGCTATACATTATACTGGCTCATGCGCTGCTGTTCTTCGGCGTATCGTTTTTCATGAGAAGCTAT
The DNA here is from genome assembly GCA_016282555.1 of Methanomassiliicoccaceae archaeon. Taxonomy (GTDB): domain Archaea; phylum Thermoplasmatota; class Thermoplasmata; order Methanomassiliicoccales; family Methanomethylophilaceae; genus Methanoprimaticola. The sequence goes on along the minus strand of JAEEKU010000013.1, from coordinate 15,725 downwards.
CTCCCCCTTCTTCCCGTGGATCTTTTCATAAGAGACGTCGTGATCGCGTACAGGCTGAAATACAGAACGGTGAAGACGGTGTTCGACGTGTCCTGTATCACAGTATCCGCCTGCATCTGCCTCCTCTCTCTTGGAAAGATAACCGATCTGGGCATAGGAACGCTGGTGTCGGCGTTCGCGACCGGATACTTCGTTTCCCTGATAACCACGCGCGTCTACGATCGCTTCTTCGAGTTCGTTCCCGCAACGAGATTCGCGGAGAGGCTGCTCTCCGATGACGCGCGGGGAGCCGCGGCGGACGAACGACGGCCGGTTATTCACTTTCGGCGACCCGGGGGTTCCGGTTAAATATGACCCGCAGGATGAGTCTTCTGAGGAATCACAATGGCCCACAAGACCCTTGAAGATATACCAGGAGTAGGACCAGCCATATCAGAGAAACTCCGCGAAGCAGGTTACAACGATCTGATGGCCATTGCCGTAGCTTCCCCGAAAGAATTAGCTGAAACATGCGAAATCGGAGAAAAAAAGGCGATGGACATCATAGAGGGGGCCAAGCTATGCGCTGATATCGGCGGTTTCGAAACCGGATCGGACATACTTGAAAGAAGAAAGGCTGTTACCAAACTCACGACCGGATCCAAAGCGTTCGACGAACTTCTGAACGGAGGGCTGGAAAGCCAGTCGATAGTGGAGTTCTTCGGAGAATTCGGAAGCTGCAAAACGCAGGTCTGCTTCCAGCTGGCCGTCAACGCCACCCTTCCCGAGGAGAGGGGAGGCTTGGACTCGGACGTCATCATAATCGACAGCGAGAACACGTTCAGACCCGAAAGGATCATCCAGATGGCGAACTATCTGGGCGTGGATCCGGAAACGACTCTCGCCAGAATACACGTCGCCAGAGCGTTCAACTCGCAGCACCAGGTCCTGCTTGTGGACAAGGCGATGGAACTCGCGCAGAACATGAAAGTCAGGCTTCTCATAGTCGATTCCCTGACTTCCCACTTCAGAGCGGAATACGTCGGGAGAGGATCGCTTGCGGAGAGGCAGCAGATCCTGAACCGCCATATGCACGATCTTTTGAATTTCGCGACGGTGAACAACGCCGTCATCGCGGTGACGAACCAGGTAGCCGCGAAACCGGACGCGTTCTTCGGCGATCCCACCAGGCCCATCGGAGGGAACATCGTCGGGCACACGGCGACGTTCCGCATCTACCTGAGAAAGGGAAAAGCCGGAAAGAGAATCGCGAGACTCATCGATTCCCCCAACCTCCCCGAGGGCGAGGCCGTCTTCTCCGTTACCGAAGACGGTATAAAGGACTGAATTTTAACCGGGGCCGTGTGCCCCCAATTTTTCTTCGAACTGTCCGGCGAACTGAAAGAGATGCCGAAAGCCGAAGTGATCGGCTGCCTTGAAGCCGAAACGGACGGTTTTTCCGTGACTGACTCCGGCCCCGGATACGTGATAGCGTCCTTTAACGGAGAATTCTTCGGCAGGGCCGCGGAAAGACTGGCGCTTTCCCACTGCGCCGGACGCTATCTCGGAGAATACATATCCGGAGAGATCTCCGGATTCGACGAAACTATGCTCCCCGCAGGAACGTTCGCGGTCAAAGGAAAAAGATTCGAAGGAATGATGGCGGACGCCGATTCCCAGGGAATGATACGCAGAATCGGGGGAATGCTGTCGAAATACAACGACGTCGATCTCAAAAATCCGGATTTCACCGTGAAAATGCACATGAGCGACAGGGTGCACCTGTTCATCGAAGATCATACTACGGAGAAAAATCTTCTGGAAAAGAGAAAGGTCAGCGAAAGACCGTTCTTCTCTCCGATCTCCCTTCATCCGAAGTACGCCAGAGCCCTCATAAACATGACGGGGGTCAGAACCGGCGGGAGGGTCCTGGATCCCTTCTGCGGCACCGGAGGAATAGCGATCGAAGCGGCTTCCATGGGAATGAAAGCCCTGGTATCCGATTTCGACGAGGAGATGATAGCCGGATGCCGCGAAAATATGGATTTCTACGGCTATTCTCTGGAGGATTTCGAAGTCACCGACGTCAGCGGGATCGCCGGCAGATTCGAAGATATAGACGCGGTGTGCACCGATCCCCCCTACGGAAGATCGACCAAAACCGGCGGCGAGAACATTCGGGATATTTACAGAAAGGCTTCGGAGGCCGTCCCGGAAGTGCTGAAACCCGGAGCCCGCGCGGGAATCGTTCTTCCTTACCCTGCCTCGTTCGACACGATGAAACTGGAGGGGATGTACGTCCAGAGAGTCCACGGATCGCTTTCCAGACATTACCACATCTTCAGGAACGTCTGATGCCGGATCTGCGCGGAACAACGGATTAATGTTCGGATTTCGCACGGATAATGTACCGGCGCGCCCTGTTTATGCGATTATGTTTTTATTGAAGTTAATATACCCTTATCAAGAAGAGTCCGGCGGCCTGAGCGGACCGTCCCTGACCGGAGATAGTGATAAGATGACCGTCAAGCAGTACCTTCTCGATAAAATCGCGCAGGGGACCATCCATGTTGCGCTTATAGATCCAGATAAACAGACGCCCGAAAGAGCCGGAGTCATCGCCGGAATAATGAAAAAATCGGGGACAGACGCTTTCTTTATCGGCGGGTCCACCGGAGTCAACGACAAAAATCTCTCCGAGACGGCCAGAGCCGTCAAGGAAGCGACCGGGCTCCATGCGATCCTGTTTCCCGGAGGGCCGTCGGCGCTCAGCAAGGACGTGGACGCGATACTGTTCATGAGCATGATGAACAGCAAAAATATCAACAACGTCGTGGGAGCCCATGTCAAAGCCGCGCCGGTCGTGAAAAGACTGGGAATCGAACCGATTCCGATGGGATACGTCATCGTCGAACCCGGAATGAAGGTCGGGGAAGTCGGAGAAGCCAAACCTCTGAAAAGAGACAACATCGAAGGCGCCGTCGCCTATGGTCTCGCAGCAGAGATGCTGGGCATGTCCCTGTTCTATCTGGAAGCCGGATCCGGAGCGGACCGTCCCGTGCCTCCGGAGATGATCCGGGCCGTGAAATCCGCGATAAACATCCCGCTGATCGTCGGAGGAGGAATCAGGACTCCCGAAGCCGCCGCGGCCGCCAGAGAAGCCGGGGCTGACGTTATAGTGACGGGAACCCTCCTCGAGAGATGCGATGACGAGGACACGCTCAGAGAGGTCGTGAAAGCGGCCAAAGGCCTGTGAAACCATGTACTACGACGACGAGGACCGTCCGTCCTACAACACCCCCATCTCTCCCCGCGCGCCGATGTGGCTGACTCCGGAGGAGAGAGCGGCCGGAATAACCAAGGATCTCAAAGTCGCCGCCCGCAGATACGTCTGCCCCGGATGCGGAAGGGAGTTCAGCCTTTTCCAGTCCAGGGCCGTCGCCTGCAAGGCATGCCCCCAGGCCAGCCAGAACTGCCCCTACGTCAGGTGCCCCTTCTGCGACAGGGAATATCCGATCCGGGGATTCGTGGTGCCGGACAGCAAACAGGACCAGGTCCGCATAAACAACTACGCCGACGGAGTCTTCGACCATTGGCAGGACATGTTCGGCAACAACAGAAGATGAGGGGACTCATCCCTTCTTTATTACCAGAAGCTGAGGGTGCCTTCCGATTGCCGCCGCCAGATCCACGGCCCTCGGATAGGAATGATACATTCCCGAAACGTTTCCGGGCTCCGAGTCGGATCTCTTCTCGGAAAGGACGGCTTCCTCGCACACCTCTTTCATAGTTTTGGAGCCGTCCGCGATCTCCCTCGCGAAAACGAACGCGTCGGCCGCGGCTTTAGTCTGGGCGGTTTCGAAGAACGCGGCGAAGGGAACGTCTATCTTCTGAACTCCGATCTCCACGCACCTGATCGAATCCGCGGAGGTGCTGATCTCCTTGCGGCCCTTCTCGAACTGGATATTTCTGAAGACGGGATACCTGGCGGAAGGCTTTCTGAAATGCAGATTGTTGTCTTCGCCGGAGATCTCTATGCGGGAAACGGAGTAATCCCTCATGACGAAAGCGTTATCGGCCATTCTGACGGCGGTTTCGTCCCCGGTTATGAGAATGAGCGACGTTCCCGCCCTGGCCATGGCCCTTCCGGCCTCCGATAACGGTACATACCCGTCGCCCTCGGACATAAATCCCCTGCGGACGACGCACGGATTGGAGTATTCCTCGTCCGCTATTATCAGGGACGAGCCCATCTCGACAGCTTCCGAAACCGAAGAGAACTCGGATACCGGAGAGGAAACCGAAACATCGGTAACGTCGTGCGCCCCGGCGGAAAACATCGAAATATCAGTTCCGCAGACGGCCCTTCCCTCTTCCGACGCCACGAACACGGCGTCCTCCGGAGAGATGACGTATTCTCTGCCGTCTCCCGGAATATGGTTGTAGACTCCGGAGAAAACGGCGTCCGTCAGAGAGGATTTCCCCTGCCTGCTGGGTCCGGCGACTGCGGTGAACCCCGCCGGTATGCCCCATCCTCTGATCGTATCTCCGCTGGGAACGGCGAACTCCGTCCGGGAAGCTTCGTCGCAGGAGAACGGAACCGCATCGATCATCGGCCCCAGCCCGTCTTCCCTGCGGGGAATCACCGAACCCTCCGCGATGAATGCGGCCAGACCCCTCTCTTTAAGCGACGATCTTATAAAACTGGCGTTTTCGGCCGTGTGAATATGAAGATAAAGTTTGGACTGCTTGTATGCGGAATAGAACATCGACTCGCCGGCGATGCCGGAGATCCTGTCGAAAATCAGAACTTCCATAGCGGAAGAGTCCGCCTTTCCTCCGGAAGACGGGAGATCCGCGGTAAATCTGGCTTCTATATAGTGCTCCGTTATCGAAACGCATCCGCGCTCGAGTATCTCCTGCCCCGGCCTGGGGATGAAGATCTGCCCCCCGTCGGTTTTCGGGATGGGGGAACGGGCCCTCGCGCGGGCGGATTCCCAGAAGCGCCTGAGGATCAGATCGCATAATGCTGTTTTCTTTACTCCGGAATCGTAAGTGTCCTGAGGAAAACCGGCGGCCCTGAGCGGAACCCTGACGCGCATGAACGTGTGCCCGGATCTGTCGTTCTGAACAGAGTCTATAATAAGTTCGAATCTCTCCAGTGTGAAATTGTTCTCCAGCCCTTTGTACTTGGAGAACGGCTTCCCGTCGGCGTTGGCGAGGGTTCTGCGGAGAATCTCTTCCGAGGCCATAAAAAAACTTCAGCGGAACTTGCTGTATCTGTCCAGCAGCCTGATGATCTTATCGTATTCCTCTTTCGTCAGATCTCCGGAATCAAGGAAGGTCTTGACGAAATCCTTGGCGTCTTTGGTGGATACGCGGGAAGATTTGGCGATGACGGATGCGAGAAAAGACGAAGCCTTGGACGGATCCATGGAAGAGTTTCCGAGAATTTCGTTCATGTCGTACTTGAACGGATTTATCCTGCGGGTGTTCAGCATCGCCTGCTTTTTAGTCGACTCTTTGGTTCTCGGTTTTCCGCCGCTGCTTTTCCTGCCGGAACCGGATTTATCGGAACTGCCGTAAGATCCTCCGGAAGAACCCGCGCCCGGTCTGCTCTTCTTAGTTTCACCTGCCAAGATTATAACTCCGTATAGCCTCGAATCAAACATCTGTATTTAAAAACCTCGGCGGTTAAACCCCCCGGATCCTTGCAGACGCCGCTTCCCGGACAGTCACGGTTTATTACAAAGAACGCATCGGGTATCCATGGATACGGGATCCGAAGCGGTTCAGGAAACGCCGACCTCCAAATCTACGATAGCTACGTACATTCTGCTGTTCGCTACCACGGTGCTTCTCGCCGTATTCGGTCTCGCGAACGGAGACAGCGGAGATCTGATCCTCACCGCCCCCGTGATAGGCATACTGGCTATCACGATCTTCTCGGAGCGCCATACGGTCCATCTTCCCGTCCTCACAGTAGTGATGATCTGGATTTCGATGATCCTGACCGTAATCAGCCGCGTTATGGCCGACGGAGGAATGATATCCTACATTGCCAGCATTCTGACCGGAGTCAACCTCACCCTGATCGGACTGATCATAGTTTTCATCCTTCTGAGGACCATGCCGGGGGTCCGCGACGAGAACCCCAAGATCGTTGCGATAATCGCCGTCTGCATCTCGGTCGCCGTTTTCATGGCCATGAATATGCTCCAGTACGCGATGTCCTTCGTTCTGAAATCCATGCTTATGACATCCATCGACAGGCTCATGGAGGAGCTGGCCTGGGTATTCGTAGGATCGCTCATAATCGCGGTGCTGTTCGTCAGATTCAGGGATCACAAGATTTTCAAATACACCGTCAACACGTTTCTCGAGAACAACAGCGGAATGCTGGGACTCGAAGCCCGCGAAAAGCGCGACATCGAAGAACTCATCGCCGGCGGAGAATCTGACAGGCTGGAATTCAAATCCACCATCAGAACCAATCTGGAGACCGGAGAGACCGATAAAAGAATGGAAAAAGCCGTCCTGAAAACTCTGGTCGCTTTCCTCAACACCGACGGGGGAACCCTTCTCATAGGGGTATCCGATGACGGAGACATCCGCGGAGTCGACATCGAAAGTTTCGCTTCGATAGATAAGATGAATCTCCATCTCACCAACATGATAGCCAGCGCCATCGGCAACGGATTCATCCCGTATATTAACTTCAAAGCAATCGACTTCGGCGGGAAATATGTTGTGAGGGTGAAATGCGAGCCGGCGAAGAAGGCGGTATTCCTCAAAGACGGCAAAACCGAGCAGTTCTTCGTGAGATCCGGGCCGTCCAGCGTAGAACTCACCGGGATGAACCTGGTGAATTACGTAAACAACCGCAACAGAAAACTGAAAGGGTTTAGGAAAAAAGTTTGAAGGAAAATCACTTCTTCTCTTCCGCTTCGACGGCTTCCTTAGCCCTTCCGAGAGCTCTGGCGATCATGAGGGTCATGAACACCGCGAGAATGGTGACTATTATCGCGTAAACGACAAGTCCCCAGATATCGTCGCCGCTGTTGAAGATCATTCCGACCCCCGTCTTGATAGCTTCGTTCCAGGCAAGAGCCGCCACGAGACCGAAAGCCGCGGTGATAAGGGCGGCAAACGTCTCAAGCAGCTGGACTTTGAACTTGTTTGATGCCATGAGCCGGTAATCCGCTTTGCAGTATTTTATAATGTCCGTATGGTTTCAGATGCGGACCGGCAATGCGGTCCCGGGCGCGGAAACCGTTAAAGAATAAAGTGCGGGGGGAGGGATTCGAACCCTCGAACTACTAAAGACGGGATCTTAAGTCCCGCGCCTTTGGCCTGCTCGGCTACCCCCGCCTGCCGTCCCCCATCGCGGATACATTATTAAAGATGTTTTCCGGTTTTGAACATCGGAGCATCTCCAGCGCCGCGGATGCGGCCTTAAGACGGGACTGAAGCAGACTTTCCGAAAAAACCAGAAGAAAAACGTCCCCCTCGGAAATTCCCGAAGCGCGTATATGCGATTCCAGGCCGGGATATTCTTTTCCGATGTCCGTTCCGCCGGAAGATACGATCTCTCCGTTTCTCATCAGGAATACGGTAATGCTTGGATCGCTTTCGTATGGCTTCTTTTTCTGCATGCCCTCGGCTGCGCCGGCGGCGCCGGTCACCAGCATTCCCTGCCCCTTGCCGGAACCGCATATGCTGCCGACGTCCGCGTATCTCATCGGAATGCGATCGTAAGCGTACTTTCCGAAACCGGTAACGTAAACTCCGGTCTGCTTCGTTGCGGCGATGCCCCATTCCTTCATCTCCGAAATCATGGAACGGACGCTCCCCTCTCCGAGACCCAGCTCCGAGGAGAGTTTCTTCCTGCTCATCCTGCCCTCTTTGACCAGGAGGTGCAGCGCGAGATAGATGTGGGCGTCGCCGTATCCGGACGGCGGGCGGGAGCAGGACTCTGTTTTCGGTTCCGTTCTATCATCTCCCGCCGTTTCGCCGCGTATATCCGTCCGGAATGCCGGAAAAAAGGTTTGGCGGTACCGATCGGTATCGCTGAAGGTAAAGGACTCCGCCGGTACCGGCGAACACCGAATCCCTGAGATTAGCGGCCTTGGGCGCGAGAACCTGATCCCCGTCCATGAACGTTATTCCCGCGAAGGAGGTATCCGTCACCGTGGTCAGGCCGCTTCCGAAACTGACGTATTCGATCGGACAGCTGCTGAACGCGCTCACACGTATGGTCTTGAGAGAATCGGGAAGATCCAGCGTTTTCAGCGACAGCGCCCTGTAGAACGCCCCGGCCCTTATGATGCTCAGATCGTCTCCGAAATCCACGTCGGCGAGCTTACCGCAGTAGGAGAACGCTTTCGTTCCGATGTCTGTAACATCGGCCATCTTCAGCTCTTTCAGATTGGAGCAGACCGAGAACGCCTCGCTTCCGATCGTCCTGACGCTCCCGAGATCGGCGGTCACCAAGGTTTTGCATTTGGAGAACGCTCCCGCGGCGATAGTTCTGATTTTATAATCCAGATTGCCGAAGGGAACCGACTCCGGCACGGCCAGATACTTGATCTTTCCGGTATATCCGCATACTTCCGCCATGCACGGCAGATACGATGTCACGCGGTACTTCAGGTCTCCGTATGCGAATTCCGTTCCGGGTTCGACCGCGTCCTGCCGGACCAGCTTTCCGCCGGAGTTCTTGTAAATGTATCCCTTGAGATCCGCGGAAACGTCCAGAACGTTTCCGTCCTTGTCGGCGAACGTCATGGTGAACGCCGTGGGATAGATCTTCTGGATCTTGCTGGATATCGCGATTCCGGATATCTTGCTGCATTTGCTGAACGAATACGTTCCGATGGTCTTCATCGAAGCGGAGGAATCTATAAGATCGACGTTCTTCAGCTGGAAACACTTGAGGAAAGCGTACGAGCTTATCGTTTTCAGCGAATCTCCGAAGTCCGCGGATTTCAGGCAGGAGCAGTAAGCGAAGGCGGACGCTCCGATATTCGTAACGCTTCCGAGATCCGCGGTTTCGATGGTCTTGCATTTGTAGAACGCTTTAGCCCCTATCGTCGTCACGATAAACTCGGACCCGGCGTACTCCGCGGTTTTCGGCACGATAAGATTCACGCATTCCCCGTCATACCCCGTAACAGATACCTTTCCGTCGGAGATCACGCTGTATTTCAGGCCGTTGTACGTGAAAGACGATATCTTGCCGAAAATCGCGGCGACGATGGTGTCTTTCGTCACAGTGAACGTGAGTTTTCCGTCAGTAACGTACTGGGACATCTCGGTTCCGCCGACGTTTATGAAATCCAGAGCGTATCCGTAATCCGGAAATATCTCAAGTGTGACCTCGGAACCGGGCATTACCTGAGTGTTCTCGCATGTGACGGTTCCTCCGGAGGAGCACTGTATGGTCAGTTCGAGAAGCCTGGAAACGAGCGTCTGGCCGATCACCCCGCGGTCTCCGATGTTGTCTCTGAACTCGTACGGGGAACCCGTTTCCGCGCAATACCATCCGGTGCCCGCAGCCGTTTCGGGATCCCTCTTGGTGATCATCCAGTAATGGATGCGGTCTTTCCCGTATATGTCCGGACCCGTGTTCTCCCAGGCCATCGGGATTTTGATATCTTCGCCGTTGGTCAGCCCGTATACGTCCCAGCGGTCGGTGAATTCATGATCCGGATTCACTCTGGCGGCGATGACGAACCCGTCGGAGCTCATTACGTAATCTGAAGGAAGAGCATCGGAAACGCTCGCTCCGCAGCTCTCGACCCATATTCCGTCTTCCCCGTCGGTGACGAAGAAGTAATACACGTTCTTCTCCGGAACCGTATAGCACTGGATCATTCCGGAATCGTTGTACCACATCAGCCTTCCGTCTATATCGGATCTTACCGCCTGGGAATTATACTCGACGGGCATATGGGCGGTTGCGGTGCGCTCTAATTTCCATTCTCCTCCCTCTTTGAAAGCGTGGATAACGACCATCGTTTCACCATCGGAATGATACGGTATCATGTAGATCGTATACTCGTCCGGAACGGCGTCGTTCACGACTATCGATCCGTGGCACATCGCGCCTTCGCATTCTGCGATCTTGGCAAGGCTTCCGTCCTCCGAAACGTCGAACATGAAGAACGTTCCCATGTTGATGAACGCGTGATCCCCCGTGAATACCAGTTCGGTCGCGGTTTTTACCACTCCGTCGAACGTATAATACACGGGTTCTCCGAAGTTCAGCCCGTCGGCTTTGACGCAGACGATTTTATCGCAACCGTCTGTAGAAATCTCCCCGAACAGGCCTTCGATGTAAGCGGATAAGTAAATGTATCCGTTGTCGTACGAAAACCAGCCGTCATCCATGAAATACTTCGATATCCCCGGGAAATTAACGTACGTGCTCTTTCCGTAATCCGAAGAATCCGGATCGATGCACATTCCGGCTATTCCCCTGTCGTCGCCTACGCAGCTGACTCTGTAAACGAAGCCGTCCGCGAAGATGCTGTGAGGGAAGGTATAAGCGGTATAGATCTCCCTTTCGAATTTTCCGACCTTTTCAAGAGCCATCATTCCGTCAACGGCTTTGGAAGCGTCGGCAGGGAATTTGTACACAGTGGTTCCGGTCGTGTAGAAGTACCCGTCGTAATATTCCGCGCTCACGTTAATGCGTTTGAGCGTAAAGATAAGATTGAGATCGAGATCGAACACTTTTCCCGTAAAATTATCGATGATCATCCCGTTTCCGTAACTCAGATAATGGAAGTACTGGGAGGTGCTGACGGAGGCCGCGTCGCTTGTGGTCATCGCGTATCCCGTGTCGGTTTCGACTTTGTAGATCCTGTCGGCCACGCGGATGTAAAGATAATCGTCAACGATCAGAGGAATAGAGGAATGTCCCGTCCAGCTCATGGTCGATGTATCGATTATTCCTCCGGCGACGTACGCGCTGACAGTCCCGTTTATCTCGCCGAATCCCGGAGTGTCCCTGTTCACCGTCGACGGAACGGACGTGCTCGAAGCGAAATAACGATAACTGACGGAAACCGCGAGATTTTCGCTTATGTCATCCAGCACGAGCGGCTCCAGGGCGGATCCGCAGATCTCCCCGTTAACCTTCCAGTCCAGAGGCTCGTATCCCGTATGGGGGACGAGAACCAGTTCCGCGGAATCCGCGGAAGGGATGAACGTTACCGGAGCGGAATTGCAGTAAACCGTCCCCGCATCGGTATCTATTGTAATCGAATAGCCGCTCCCGGATCCCTGTCCGTCAGCCGCCGGAGAAGCCAGAAGGATGACGGATAGCAGGAATACCGCCGGAATTATCAGCATGCCGAAGCGGCTTTTGCGCAATTCCCTGCCGTACATATTATTCACCTGATCGCTTGCCGGAAAACACCCCATTTCCGGTCAGATCTAGTCCGCAGAAAATGTGCGTATCCCCGGGTGTACAACGAACTATTGCCGATATAATACTTGGCAGATACCGGGATCGTAAAACGGTCCCGGTCCAGTCTCCGGAAAAAGATTATAAAAAAACGGATCAGGATCCGTTCCTCTCGATGAACTCGCGGCACCCGGTTTCTCCGGCGATTTCCAGCGATTTCTTCAGAAGATCCCCGGAATAGTTCCCGCTCTGCTCCAGAACCGCTTCCTCGGCGAGATCCGCATCGCCCACGGACAGAACCTCCCTCAGATACTCTTCGATCTCCTCATCGCCCGGAACGGCATCGTCGGGAAGCCAAACCTCCAGGGTGTATCCGCATTCGAAAGGATTCCTCGGCTTGAAATTCCCGTCGAATTCCTTTACCAGAGGGATTCTTCCCGCTTCCGCGGAGTCCCATTTCTCAAGATCGGCCTGGCTCATGCCCTCGAGGCCGAAGAATCTGAGAGCATGCGGATCTTTTTTACGGACGAGCCCGTTCAGTTCGTCCGGATCCATCTCCGTCTCGCCCAGGCATTCCAGCACGAAATAATCCTCGCCGGAGCCGGCCAGCCTCTTCAGCTCGTATTCCCCGATTTCGCGGCGGGCATCGGCGCATATCCGCTGCAGTTCCGGCACGTCTTCGAAATCCTCGCCGGTCATCACCGCCCGCGTGTATGCTTTCCGGCACTCTGCGTCCGGCGATTTCATCGTCCATTCGCATACTTCGCCGCTGCCGCCGTATTTTCCAGTTCCGATCCTGTAATTCACCGTTATCTCCATTCAGATCCCTCCGCTTCGCGGCATCCGCGTAAGAATCGTCCGATGCCGATAAAACTGTTTGTCCTACGTGCGGTACTTGTATATCGGGAATCGCCGTACCCGGTTCATGGCGGGAAAGATTCTCCGTGACTGGGAAATCGAAAAGGCGATCCGCGAATGCCTGAAGGATTCCGAAAGTTATCCGTCGCTGGGCGCCCTCTGCAGAGATGTCTCGGAAAAACTGTCCCCGCGCGGAACCACTCCCGGGCGCATCAAGCGCGTCGGGATAGAAGGGAATCTTTTCACCTTCGACATCACGTATTCCCGCACCGACAGATACACGGAGAGGGAGCGCTGCCCCGTGTGCGGCGGAAAGCTGAAGACCGCGTACAACCGCCTGATAGACGGGGACGGAGTGACGGCGGCGGGATACGGGTGCCCGAAATGCGGATACAGCGTCAAATCGGCGTACATGAGACCGTCCAGATATATCGTCAGGAGGAAGAGAAACGGACAGAATCGAGTCACTGGAAAAAGCGGCGGAGCTTCTCGGGGAGGCCGCGGATCTCATCGATTCGGCTCTGCATATGTCCGGCATGGAGTCCCGCGCCGGAAACGTCTCCGGGATCATCAGAGAGATAGCGTTCTCCGGAACTGACGCAGGCAGCCTGAGGAACATAATCGCGGATCTGAAATACCGGCAGTCGGAGCAGCCATGCTGGACGGAGCCTCTGGCGTCCCCCAAGAATACGAAATGCCGTCCGGATTCCGACGAGCGCCTGAAAACCTATATTACGGATTCTGACAATAACGGGCGGAGGGTTTCTCCGTGAAGATTTGGGAATTCGAAAAAGCCGAAGGTTCGAAAATAAAGGTCGAAAACTGGATGTCTGACACCATGGGCCTGCTGGACGGGAGCTGCGTGTACAGCACTCTTTTCAAGCATCCGGATCAGGGACCCAAAGATTACGAGATAATCATCTCCATGTTCCCCCAGGAAAATTACCGCACTCTCACCCACATCACCATGTATCTGGACGACGTTCCCGGATCCAGCGCGCAGGCGGCGGATTTCCTCGCGAAGAAAGGAATCAACATCCTGAATTCGGTTTCCCTGAACGGAATATCGGATACGGTGATCGTCTGGAAACTCATGGCGGATCTCAATTTCGCCGGAGAGAGCGACATCCTTCTGGAAAAATTCTCGTCGCTGAAATCCGCGGACGATCCCTCCGTATCTAAGATCAGAAGAATAGACATCAAACCGGCCGAGGTCGGAAGGCTGTTCAAAAGCCGCGATTCCGACGGGAAGAAGGAGATCAGGCGCGGATACCCGGTCACTCTGAGGGACGGGCATTTCGACGTCGCCGAGCTTTACGGCGATGTGCTGGGTGATATAAACGGAAGGGACGCCATGGTCACCATAGACGCGGATTCCTGGATAATGTCCATCACGTTCTTCAAGAAGGGAACCCGTCTGGTGAAGGCCGGACTGCTCATCCCCGACTGCCCCGGAGGAATATCCCAGGCTCTGGCTGTCATCGCCGGGTGGAACGTAAATCTGATTTCCGTATTCAGCAAGATCAAAGTGTGCTACCAGAGCATGTATCTGGAGATCGTCATGGACATCGGAAAGAGCGATATGAGCGCGGAGGATATCAAAAACAAGCTTCCGGAGTGCATGTCCGGCCTCAACGGAGTGTTCGAACTCGTCGAATTCACGGAGATCAGCTGACGCCGTCTCCCTTCAAACCGTTTAAAATCCCTTACATATTTTTATAAATATTACCGGCGGGCATCCGGTTTCATGTTCATTTCCAGGTATTCCCGCATGGATACCGTCCTGAAACCCGGATCGTTCCTGTCCGTGGTGTACATATCGGACGGCGATGGCCAAGGAATCAGCCCGGACGAGGCGGCCTCCGGGATACGCAGGGATATTGACGCCATCGACGGCGTCGCGGTAGCCCCCGACGGGCCCGGGCCGCTCCGCCTGGAGGGGCTGCATGTGATTCTCAAACATCTGAAACTCCCCAACCGCATGCTCCTGCTGGTGACCGACGGGCGCAGCCCCGGCGATCTCGACGATCTGACAGGCGCCGGATACGTGAATTACGTAAACCTGACCGCGGACGGGCCGCTGGACGAGAAGCAGAAGGAAAGCGTCCGCCTCCTGAACGACTGCGGATGCCCGTTCATGGTAACCGCAACGGTTATTCCGGGAAAAACGGACGGATCCGCCCTCGGCAAACTGGCAAAAGACGCCGCCGGATCCAGAATGATGATCCTGAGAGTCCCGAAAAGCGGGCCGGACGGAAAGAAGTTCACAGAAAAAGAGATCCTGTCCCTGGCCGCGCCGGCGAGAGAGGCGGTCAAGGACGTGAGGATCGTCACAGTATGAACTCGGACACGCGGGCTCTGATTCCCGGTCTGAGAGATCTGCTGCCCTCGTTCACGAAGACGTACGGAACCTGGACAGTTTCCCTGAAGCGCTCCAGAACTTTGGAGTCCTTCGTGAATATCCCGGCGGACAAGCCGCACTCGGTGTTCTCCAGCTCTTCCAGAGCGTCGCCGATGCCGCCGGCCACTTTCACGTTCAGAACGGGAAATCCGGAATCCATGTAATTGAGATCGCAGTCTTCGTCCAGTCCGGAGACGGCGATCAGAGGAACGTACGGACCCTGAAGATCCCCGCAGTCCGGCCTGGTCTCGGATATTACGAATCCGGAATACTCAGATACTAAATCCGAATATTTCCGGGCGGCCTCCTTCGATATGACCGGACCGGTGAAAGAGGTGTCGTTGACCGGGTCGGAAACTGAAAGCTCGGACATTCTGTCCGCAAGAGCATTAATGAACTGATCCTGCTCGTCCGCAGTTATAATGACTTTGGAGCAGGAGAACATGCCCTGGCCGGAGTAATAGAAGGCGGAATCGGCAATCTCCCTCGCGGCGGCTTTGATATTGGACGGCCTGTATACCAGCACCGGATTCATTCCCTTCAGCTCGTTGATGAACGACAGCTCGTCGTCCACCTGGAGAAACATCAGATCCTCCAGCCTTTCGCCGGATCCGGCCGCCACTACACCGGTCAGGCGCGAATCGTTGGCCAGTTCCTCCGTTGAAGAGTCTTTGCGGTCGGCGATCAGATTGAGGACACCTCCGGGGAGACCCGCTTTCTCGGTCAGGCTGTAGAACGCGTAGACAGGGGACGGACAGTATTTGGAGGGAGCCATGACGACCGCGTTTCCGGCGATCATGGCGGCGACAGCGTAACCAACGGGGGCCGCGAGAGGAGAGTTGTGCGCTGAAATAACAGCCCACACTCCGGTTTTTCCTTTTCCTGCGCCGGAGGCATCGGAAACCGCCCGGGAGATGATATCTATCAAAGCATCGACCTCCCTGAGGGCGTCTTCGCGGACCATTCCGGTGCTGACGGTGACGAGAGCGGCGTAGTACATCCCGCGGGCCTTCAAAGTCTCCAGAGGCATCTTGAAGAACTCCGCCCTCTCCGCGGGCGACAGCTTTACCCATT
>JAEEKU010000134.1 GCA_016282555.1 Methanomassiliicoccaceae archaeon | reverse complement strand
TCTGGATCTCTGGACTTCGTTCGCCCTTGCGAGCATGGATTCGGAGATGTCATCCAGCAGAAGCTTCACCCCCGCGGCGGCGTTTTCAGCGGAGATCGCTCCCTTCTCTCCGGTATCTCTTCTGCAGAACGAGATCGTCCCGTTCTCCAGCTCCCTTCCGCCCAGTTCCAGACGCACCGGGACGCCTTTGATCTCCCAGTCGTAGTACTTGCTCCCGGGGCGCGCGTCGCGATCGTCCAGCTTCGTGCGGATCCCCGCGGCGGACAGGACTTCGGAAAGCTTTTTGCAGGCGGCGGAAACGGCCTCTCCGCTGTTCTTCGATATTATCGGGATTATAACGGCCTGAATCGGAGCGATTCCGGGAGGCATGACCAGCCCTTTGTCGTCTCCGTGGACGCCTATCAGCGCGCCGACGAGACGCTCGCTCATTCCGAAAGTGGTCTGATGCACGTGCTTGTGCTCCCCGTTCTCGTCCTCGTACGTGATGTTGTAGGGAACGGAGAAATTCGTGCGGTAGTGGTGTATCGAACCCATCTGGAGAGTTCTTCCGTTGGGCATGGACGTGTCGATTCCCACGGTGTAATGCGCTCCGGGGAACTTGTCCCATTCGGTACGGACGAGAAGCGTGTAGGGAAGGCAGATCTTCGAAGCTATTCTGGACAGGATCTCTATATCGGCTTCGATCTGCTTCTGGGCGTCCTCTTCGGAAACGTGGCAGGTATGCGACTCGAAGAAGTGAATCTCGCGCACCCTTATGAACGGACGCGTCTGCTTCGTCTCGTATCTGAAAGTGTTGACGATCTGGTAAGTCCTCAGCGGAAGATCCTGATGGGATCTTATCCACAGCGAGAACATGGGATACATGGCGGTTTCGGAAGTGGGTCTGATGACGAGCCTCACGTCCAGCTCGTTGGCCCCGGCATGGGTTACCCAGTAGACCTCCTCGTCGAACCCTTTGATGTGATCCTTCTCTTTGGCGAACTCGGTCTCCGGGATCATCAGAGGGAAGCAGACCTCGTCGTGATCCGCCGCGTCGAATTCCTCGCGGATGTAGCCGTCGATCTGCCTCATTATCTTCCATCCGTACGGAGTCCAGACGTTCATTCCCTTGATCGGGTATCTCTTGTCGGAGAGACCGGCTTTCTCCACGATGTCCAGATACCAGTCGGCGAAATCGTCCTCTTTCAGCGGCATCGGCAGCCCCCCTTCAGATTTTCCGCTATTATCTTCGCGACGGATATGTCCGAAGCGGCACTGTCCAGAGTGTTGCAGCAGTGCACGCCGGAAAGAGCGCTGCTGTTCAATTTATCCAGAGCGTTTCCGACGAAGACGCCGTGGGTGCACGCGACGGAGACCGAAAGCGCTCCGGCTTCCCTGAGCGCGGCGGCCGCCGCCATGATGGTTCCCCCGGTGGAGATCATATCGTCCACGATCAGAATGTTCTTTCCTTCGCAGTCCATCTCCGCGGGCGCGATGCGCACTTCCGTTCCGGAAAGCCTCGTTTTCTTGAGATGATCGTGCGGAACGCCCATCCTTTTGCCGACATCTTCCGCGCGCCCGGCGGCGCCGGCGTCGGGGGCCAGGACCAGATCGATCCCTCTGCCTTTGAAAAAGTCCGCGATGGCTCCGGCGGCTTTGAGATCCTTGTGGGGATGAGTGAAGAAATCCAGGGTGGACTCTTTGTGAAGATCGATGGTCACGACCCTGTCGCAGACGGCGTCCAGTATTCTGCACATCACCCTGGCGGACATGGGCTCCCCGGGTTTGAAAAGACGGTCCTGCCTCGCATAGCCGAAATACGGAACCACCATGGTGATTTTCCCGGCGCCGAGATTCGCCGCCGCGTCCCTTATCAGCAGCATCTCGACTAAATTGCCGTCAGGGTAGGTGTTCTGAACGATGACGACCTCGCCTTCCAGTTTCTCCTTCTCTATCTTGGTATAACATTCGCCGTCCGGGAACCTGGATGTGGATGCCTGAATGAACTCGCACCCCAGATTCTCCGCGATTTCTCTGGCCAGACGGACGGATGACGATCCGCCGATGACAATCATGAACAGCGGTATCCGTATCGGTTTTTTAAATCAGTCGGTAAACCGGCGCGGAATCCCCGGACGCCCAGGGATCATGCTCCTTCGATGGACCATGTCAGGGTGACGGTCTGCGTCGAGGAGGCGTCCGCCGGATTCACGTCCAGAGATATCGCCTCGCAGGAATCTTCGCAGAAGGACATGTTGTTTCTGGCCTTGAACATGGGAGGATCCGGATTCCTGTTTACTTC
>JAEEKU010000133.1 GCA_016282555.1 Methanomassiliicoccaceae archaeon | reverse complement strand
GCTTGAGACCCTCCAGGACATCAACAAGAAGCTCTCCGCTCTCCCCGACGACACCGACAAATTCGTCGAGTGGGCCGTCAAGGAATACAAGGACGTTCCCAACTTCAGCATGAAGAACTACGGATTCTGAGTCCGTTGCAAACCTTTTACCGGCAGCCCGCTGCCGGGTTTTCTCATAACTTTACAAATACTTTCCACACGTTACAATCTTTAAGGTGCTGACAATGAGTTACGGCATTTCTTTAGATATAGGGACCAGCGGTACGAGGGGGCATGCCGTAGATCTTTCCGACGGAAAAATCATATCGACTTCCGTGACCGAGTGCCACCCGCTGCCGGGTGCCAACATAATGGATCATCTGACGTTCTGCATCAACGTAGGATCGGATATTGCCCATAAAATTCTCATCGATACCGCGAATAAACTTATAAAAACGCTGAAAATCGATTTAAACAAAGTCGAGAGAGTCAGCATCTGCGGAAATCCTATACAACTCTCTATTTTCCAGGGCATCCCGGTCGACGATCTGGCGTTCGCGGGAGACAATGCCCACAAGGCGAGAGGAATCGTGAATCAGAAGAGGGATGCAGGGGTCTTTTCGGCGACGGATGCCGGCCTGGAAGTCAGAGACGGCTGCGAGCTTCTGGTCCCTCCGGCGATCAGGCATGAAATAGGCGCGGACGCGCTGGCCATGATGTACAAAAGCGGATTTCTGGAGCAGAAAGAGAACTGTCTCGTCACCGATTACGGAACCAATGCGGAAATGGCCCTGAAAATAGGGGACGATATATATACCGGATCGGCCGCCGCCGGACCCGCTATGGAGGGTCAGTCCATCAAATGCGGAATGCTGGCGGGACCGGGCGCGATCTCCGACCTGGAGTACGACTTCCAGTATATCTGTAAAGTACTGGATGAAAACATACTGCCCCGGGACGGGGACAGAGTGGATCTCGCACTGGAAACCGTCACGCCCGGCGGACCCATGTCCGGAAAGGCTAAAGGCATCACCGGAACCGGAGTCGTAGCGGCGGTTTCCGCAGCCATAGAAAGCCACATATGGAGAAAAGGAAAACTGCTGACGTCCGACGGAAAACTCCACCTTCAGGACGGGGTATATCTGGATTCCCATGATATTTCCGAAGCTCTCAAAGCGATCGGGGCGATGCGCGCGGGACATTTCACTCTTCTGGAGCACGCCGGAATAAAATTCTCCGATCTGGATGTGATGTACATGGCCGGAGCGTCCGGGACCTACGTGGATGCTGAAAAGGCCAGAAAAGTCGGGCTTCTGCCGCCTTCCTGCGGCACCATATACCAATACGGAAACACGTCTCTCGCCATGTCGACCGATATTCTGAGAAACCCCGAGCTTCTGGACAAACTGCAGGATATCGCCAACAGCATCAGAGCCAATCACATAATGTTCGCCGGAGATCCGGTCTTCGAACAGATCTATACCCAGGAACTCGCCGTCTGCGACGAGGGAATGAGCATGGAGATGTACAACCGCAACAACCTTATGGCGGGGATACAGGAGCTTCCGAAACCAAAGGGAATTCCGGTAATACACAAAATGGTCAAACGCGACATTCCCGAGCTGGGGAAGGAAGGGCTGTTCATATTGCACGATATCGGAACCGAGCTCCGCGGATATATGGACGGATGCATAGGGTGCGGAAAGTGCGAGAAAGAATGCCCCGAGCATGCGCTTACGGTTCAGGATGATAACGAAATCGTCGTCAAAACCAAAAACTGTCTCGGTACGGCCTGCTACAGATGCCAGTTCAGCTGCCCTAAGAAAGTTTACAAGTACGACCGGCTCAGACTGGCGTTCTGATAAACGTTTATTAAACTGTTTATTCCCGGGGGCGCATCCCGTTTCCGCGCCCCCTTATTTCTCGTTATAGTCGATCCCGAACGCTTCCAGGATTCTTATCTGGGAATCGTTCATGTAAGTGTCCGATGTTTTTTTCACTCCCGGGGTGCTGACCGTCATAATATTCGAAATCTCCGATACCATTTCTTTGAATGTCATTATTCTGTTCAGTTTTTTCGCGTTCATGATATTTTCAATCCTTGATTTTATTATCAGAGCGATAAACTGGAGGAAGACGGAACTGAGGTAATTGGTTTCCGTGAAAAGATTCAGACTGTTATTGTCATATTCGTTCCTTATTTGTGAGAAAGTTTTCGAGATGGCGCGTCTGCGGAGAAAAGGTATAATAGCGTTCGAGGGGTTTTTTGTAAAATTGGAAATGAGCACGGTGTACCCCATATATCTGTTGTGATGAAGTATAGCCTCGCTGTTAAGTTCGACTGTCGTTATTCCCGATTCGTCAGTTTTTGAAATCAGATATT
>JAEEKU010000132.1 GCA_016282555.1 Methanomassiliicoccaceae archaeon | reverse complement strand
GATCTACCTCGGCGGATACATGTCCGGAGGAGTCGGATTCACCCAGTACGCCACTGCGGCATACACCGACAACATCCTCGAGGACTACGTCTACTACGCCATCGACCAGATCAAGAGCAGGTACGGAGGCTTCTGCAAACTCGACCCCAAGAACATGGACGAAGTAATGAAACTCGGTGACGACATCAACGCTTACGCTCTCGAGATGTACGAGAGATACCCCGCCGTTATGGAGACTCACTTCGGAGGATCCCAGAGGGCTACCGTCGCCGCAGCTTCCACCGGTATCGCCGGAGCAATGGCTACCGGAGTCGCCGATGTCGGTCTCAACTGCTGGTACCTCTCCATGCTCCAGCACAAAGAGAGGACCGGAAGACTCGGATTCTACGGATTCGATCTGCAGGACCAGTGCGGTTCCGCCAACTCCTTCGCATACAGATCCGACGAGGGTCTGCCCATGGAAGTCCGCGGACCTAACTACCCCAACTACGCGATGAACGTCGGACACCTCTCCGGATACACCGGTATCCCCAAGGCCGCCCACGTCGCCCGCGGAGACGCTTTCACCGCCAACCCGTTCGTGAGAATCGCATTCGCAGACCCCTCGCTGGTCTTCGACTTCGCCAACGTCACGAAAGAGATCGGACGCGGAGCTCTCAGAGAGTTCAAGCCCGCCGGCGAGAGAAGCGCTGTCATCAAAGGCTGATTGCTTTGAAAATCGGAGACTTTCAGAAGTATGCGCCGACGGCGACTGTCGGGAAGGTTACGGATATCCGTGAAAAGGACGGAAAGGTCTGGGTCAGGCTGGACTTTACCGATCTTTACTACGAATCCTCCAACCTCATCCCCGCTGATCCGTCCGAATATGTCGAAGTCTCCTTCAAGGAGCGCTCTTCTTACGAAGGGGGCATGAAATCGGTGGAAGACATCAGAAGGGAAACCGAAGAGGTCGACATCACCGATTTCACGCCCTCCGGAGGGGGATAATCCCCCTCTCAAACCTTTTTTCTAAAGCGGTCTCCCGTCCCCGTCCGGAAACCGGATGAGACAGGGGCCGGAGGTTTTTTTTTGGCGCCTGTGCGCGCGGATTTTATTTTTTTTTGACTGTCCGGATTTACCTGCGCCGGACTTCCGGTTTAAAACGGAGCGGCCCCGTACCCTGCCAGAGCGGCCAGGTTCTCGTCGGGCGTCCCGGGAGGAACTCCGCATTCAGGCGTGATAACGTCATATCCGGCTTCGGCGGCTCTTCTCGCCGATGAAACGATCTTCTCCGGGGTTCCCATCAGCAGCGTTCCGATAGGATCCACTCCTCCGGCGAGAACGATTCTGTCTCCCACGCGTTTTACTACAGATTCCGGATCCCCGCGGCATTCCACCGAAAGAGCGGTAGATCCCATCTCGCACATTTTTTCCAGAACGTGGGTCGTTGTTCCGCAGGAGTGCGCCACGGAAAAAGACTCCTTAATGTGCCTGAATATTTCAGACTCGTTCGGGAAAAACAGTTCGAACATATCCGGCGATGAAACCTCCTCTGAGCCTCCGGTGATAACGAAAACGTTATCCGATTTTTCAGAGAGGGCCTCGGCATACAGGGCCTGATGGGGGGTGACGGCATCCACCCATTTTTTAGTGATTTCCGGCTCCATGAACGATGAAATCATGAAGTTCTCCATTCCGATCAGGTATCCGGCCAGTCCCGCGGGGCTTATCATGCATGACGTCAGAAACAGCTCCGGATGCTCTTCCGACAGCCGTCCGGCAGCTTCGATGTGCATCGAGACTCTTCCGCCGGAGAGATAATCTTCCGGAGGCATGAGGGCGGGAGGGTCGGAGAGATCTTCACAGCTCCAGGGAGAACTGATAACCGCGGGCTGTCTCTTCTCGTTTCCCCCGTCGGTAACGCACCCCAGTCTTTCCGCCTCCGCGGTGATATCGAACGGTATTCTTGCCGTGGCGAATCCGAACATCGCGGAAGGCTGCAGGGCGAGCTTTATGAGGCTGTCTATGTTGAAAACCGCATCCGGCCAGTATGCGCCGCCGGCTTTCATCTGCCCGTAGGTGCCCGTCTGGGAGAACAGAGCCGGCGGGGACGAATCGGTCTCCCGGTTCATCGCATCCGTGATCTCCTGCTTCGATACCATGAATTCCGGATCGCTATCCGGAGTTATAAACTGCTACGTGCCGGGAGCCGGTATTTGTAAGGACCGATCCCGTGGGGATCGGAAAGAACGTTCAGATTCTGTTGAATCCGACCAGAACGGAAGCGAGTTTGGGATCGTCCACCAGTCCGTAATGTTTTTTGATCATGAGATCGCTGGTGGGCGCGGGGCTGCATGATACCACGTCTTTGCATCCGTTGCTCTCGTTGAGCTCCGGGAACGAGACTGGAGGCATCACGAACTGCTCGCCGCGGGTACCGTTGATGGTGGGGAACAGGACGAAACCGTCGGAGAGCCACACCACGTCGGTTCTGGATGTGTATTTGTGGGCAGTAAACGGGAACACTTCCTCTCCGAGAACCTGCCCGTCTCCGGAAACGAGGATGACCGTCGGTTCCGGCGGGGGTCTGAATCTCGGATCTTTGACTATGCAAATAACGTTCTCGCGCTCCAAAGCCCTCTTGAAGCCCTGATTGTCGACTTCTATGTTTCCCATCGCACGAACCTTCGCCTCTTCCTCGGAAAGCTCGCTGAGGATGGCTCTGTCAAGGTAAAATGCATGAATCACTCCCCTGAGTCCGCGGATCAGTTCGAGCTGCGCATCTCCTGGGGCATCGGGATCTGCTGTCATGTGCCAGCGATCGGTTTCGTGATAAAAATACCTATGCAATTTACGACGGAGCCGGCGGAAGGATCCCCTGGTTTACTCCAGATCTTCGCTGTTAAGCCTGATGAGGTTGTCTCTTCCGGCCATCGATCTTATGTCTACTACGCCGATTGCGGCGATCACGCGGCTGTCCAGTTCTATAGGGGTTACGATCACTCTTATCCCCTTGTACGGTCCGGAGACGGCGATTTTTCTGATCGTCGTGCCAGCTTCGATGACCTCTTCGAGAACCTGTCCCGTGTACGCGTTATCGATAACCTTTCCGTTCTCGATCCTTATGCCCAGATTGTCTCTGCTCTTCGCGCATACCGGGAGCCCGCCCACCAGATCGTGGATGGCGAACGCCAGGGAAATCAGTTCGTTGCCGGAGCTTCTGGATGACAGAATGTCTTCGAGATCCCTGCTGAATTTTATACCCCCGAGCAGATTGATGCCGACGGTCACGGCGCCTATTTCGGCGGCTTCGACCGTGGATCCGGTGCCGATCACGATCACATCGTCGTTTTTGAGGTTGAAGCTGGTTTTGATCTTCTTCGTGGTCTCCTCGTCGGCGGCGTAATCCGTGCCGGGAAAGATGAGCTTTCCTCCTATGTAGACCAGAGTGGTCGCCCCTCTGGCTCCGGATTTGATCGCCGTGTCCCGCTCTTCGCACCCGTACTTGACTATATGGGCCATTTTCGGGATGCGGACCGCCACGTCTTTGTCCCCGATAGTCATATCTCCGAACTGGATGTTCTGGACGACGTCCATGTGGGTCTTTTTTTTGTACTCGATCCCCTTGGATGTCAGAATAATCCCGCTTTTGCCAATCGCTATGATGCCCTGCTCCTGCATTATCGAAATGATTGTTCTGGTGCTTCCCTCTCCGAGTTTCAGCTGCTCCGCGAGCTTTTTCCTGCCGATAGCGTTTTTGTTATCCAGACAATCCAGGGTTTTCCAGAGATGGTAGTCGCTGAATTTAGGCAGCGGCCCGCCCATTTTGGCCGAACCAGGCATCATAGATGCTTATCTCACGTTTAAATATAAAAACTGACCGAATGTAACCAGACCCGCTCCGGCTCCGCGCCGGCCGTTGCGCCTTTCCATATCCTTTATTATTGGCGATCTCTATTCCAGTATTATGGTCCATGAGTCGGTCGATCTTCTTACGATTGAAAACGTGTCGAAATCATTTAACGGAAGGACGGTTCTGAAGAACGTCAGCGCCAAGCTTTCCACCGGAAAGATTCTCGGCCTTATTGGAAAAAGCGCGGCGGGAAAGAGCGTCCTCATCCACATGCTGAGGGGAAACGAGGAATACGCTCCCGATTCCGGACGCGTCATCTATCATGTGAACTGCTGTAAGAAATGCGGCGATCTCGATGTTCCGTTCAAAGGAGTCCCGTGCGTCAAATGCGGCGGGGAGACCGAGGTGAAAGACGTAGACTACTGGTCTCTCAAAGAGGGGAATCCGCTGAGGGACGCGCTCAAAGCGCACATCGCCATAATGCTTCAGAGGACGTTCGCCCTCTACGGGGACAAAACCGTCATCGAGAACGTCATGGAAGCCGTGACTCCGGATTACCAGGGGGACAAAAGAGTCAGGCGCGCCATCGAAATGATCGAAATGGTGAACATGACCCACAGGACTACTCATATCGCCAGGGATCTCTCCGGCGGGGAAAAACAGCGCGTGGTTATGGCGAGGCAGCTCGCCAAGGAGCCGCTGTTCTTTCTGGCGGACGAGCCTACCGGAACCCTCGATCCGGTTACTGCGGAAACGGTTCACGACGGTCTCGTGAAATACGTCCGCGACATGAACATATGCATGGTCTTCGCCTCCCACTGGCCGGAGGCGATTACGAGAATGGCCGACGAAGCGATTCTTCTGGATACGGGAGAGGTGGTCGCCCAGGGCGATCCGGAGACCGTGACCGCCCAGTTCATGAAAGATTACAAATTCGAGAAACAGGCCGCCAGCAGCACGGGCGAACCCATCATCGTGCTCGACGATGCCAGAAAGCATTTCTTCTCCGTGGTCAGAGGAGTTGTGAAAGCCGTGGACGGAGTGTCTTTCGACGTGAAAGAGAAGGAAGTATTCGCTCTGATAGGATATTCCGGAGCCGGAAAAACCACGACTTCGCGCATGATAGCGGGAATGACCCCCGCGACCTCCGGGAAAGTGAAGGTAAGAATCGGAGACGACTGGGTGGACATGTCCGAGAGCGGATTCGCGGGAAAAGGCCGCGCCACGCCTTACATCGGCGTCCTCCATCAGGAATACACTCTCTATCCGTTCGACACCGTTCTCCAGAATCTCACAACCTGCATCGGAATGAAGATGCCGGCGGAGCTCGCGAGAATCAAAGCTATCCAGGTTCTGGTCAGCGTCGGGTTCCCCAAAGAGACTATCGACGACACGCTTTACGCGTATCCGGATTCCCTCTCGGTCGGGGAGTGCCAGAGGATCGCTTTCGCGCAGGTTCTGATCAAAGAGCCCCGCATCATCATCCTCGACGAGCCCACCGGAACCATGGATCCGATCACCAAGACGATCGTCGCCAAATCCGTGATCAGGGCCCGCGAGACCCTGGGCGAGACGTTCATAGTCGTGAGCCACGATATGGACTTCGTCATGAACTGCTGCGACCGCGCCGCGTTCATGAAGGACGGAAAAGTCGTTTCCATAGGAAATCCCGACGAGATTCTCGAGAGATTCAGCATGGAAACCGCCCCTGAAGGTGAAGATAATTGAAGCAGAAGATGGGAAGGCATCTCAGCTTCGTAGAGTGCAGGGAATCGATGGGTCTGGGCGTCGGGGGAGGACTCGCCCAGAGAGCTACGATCTCGGAATCCGGAAGGGACGTGGTGGCTATAGCCATGGGTCCCGGCAGGAGGCATATCACGAAGCCGGTGTGCGAGATAACTTATGCTCTGCGCGAAGAGGGCATAGACACCAGCGTTCTCGTGGTGAATGCCGGTTCCGGTGTTCCGGCGGACGCTCCGGACATGACCACCGGCTCCTGTTTCGGACTGGATCCCATCGAGGCAGACAGAATCAGGCAGTACAAGGTGGCGCTCATCCATCTGGGCAACGTCAGGGCCCATATCATTTACAAAGCGAGGCTTATCCTGAGAAATGTGGACATTCCGGCGATCGTCGTCGCGCAATGTCCGGTGGATTTCGAGGATTTCGCCGCGATAGGGATAAAAACCTCCCAGGTTCTTCCGCCGGACGACAAAATACAGACCAGGGGCGAGATAGTCCACATCGTCACCGGCGTGGTCAGAGGGGTAACCTGCAACCAGGATAAGCTGGACGAGATAGTATCCAAAGTGCAGTCTATGCTTCCGGAGCGTGGTCCGAGATGATCGTAACCGTCAACGGAAAGGAAAAAACCCTGAAATCCGGTTCTTCCTTGAAAGCGGCCGTCGCCGGGGAGCCCTACGTCCCCGGAAGCATGGTGTCCGTCTTCCTCTCGGAGGAGAAGGTAGTTCAGGAGACCAGCGATTTCGAAATAATGACCGACGCCGGGACCATGGTCATGAGGCTGAACGGGACCCCTCTGGCCGATATGTGGAGAAAGGAGGTCTCCGGGCAGATGGCGGGAATGAGCTCCCGCTGGGTCACGCACGATATAGCCGCCTTCGGATCCGTGCGGACCGATCTGGAGGTCGACAGGGGCACGTACCGCTACAAGATGTACGACTGCTTCTTCTCCCTGGGGGGATTCGACAACCAGACCACTTACATCATGATAGCGAGGGACAACCATTCCGGCTCGTACGGGGCCGGACAGGGAATCATCGGAAGGATCACGGTCGGAAGGCACATCCTGTCTAAACTCAGAGAGGGCGACCGCATCACCGGCGTGCGCCCCCTGATGTCGGAGATCAGCACCGAGAACGTGGTTGTCACCAGCGATCTCTCCTTCAGGCTCGGGGACGGGTACAGGGTGGAGACCGCCGTCAGGATAGATCTGGATCGCGATTCCCCCGAATCCTCGGAGCATCTTCTCGTTCTCTCCTCCGGAGGATACATAAAGGCCGATGCGGCCACCGGCAGCTACGCCGAATGCTCCGAGGATCTGGACGTTTCCATTCCCTCCGAAGCCGTGCGCATCAGGGAAGCCGGCTCCGTCGCGGTGAGGAATTCCGGAGTCGGGACGGGCAAGCTGTTCTTCTACAAGGAGAGAAGGCAGCTGTCTCCCCAGCATAACTCCGCCGGACGCGTCACATCCGGATTCTCGATACTTTCCAAGGTGCCCCCGGGAGGCATGTTTTCCGTGGTCACCAGCCCGGCCAGGGTCCTGTCCGTGGGGATGACGCAGTCGGAGGGGGAGGAGTTCCTCAGGAAAGCGGGCGTCAGGCAGACGAGGACCGGCGATATATCCGACGACGCGATCATCGCGGAGCAGTCTCCGGAGCACACGATGGCTGCTCTGAACAGCGGCACCGTCGAGACGTTCGGGGTTCCCCGCGGAAAAGTGTTCAAAATAAAACTGGACGATTCCGATCCCGCCGGATGCAGGTATTTCAGGAAGGTGACCGGGCTGAGCCACAAACCGGTGGGGGTCATGAAGGTCCAGTTCACCTTCGAGGGCCTCCCGATGGTCACTTTCTACGGGGACGAGATGAGGGGAAAGAACCTCTATCCCCAGGAGCCGTTCAAAAAGACTAAAAAGGGAGACATAGGCCTGACCAACCAGGCGAGGCCCCATCACGGTCTGATAGGGATAAGGCTGCAGGACAGCAAAGAGTTCGGGCCTACCGGGGAAGAGCCCTACGGAACGAACATCATAGGGAAGTTCGCCGACGATCTGGACCGGCTCATGGACGGTCTGGAGGAAGAAGACAATGTTTACATTACGGAGGCAGATTTATGAGCGAAGAGAGAGAAACCAGGCTTTTCATGATATCTCCGGGATCCATGCTGACTCCGGATCAGATGGTGCGCATGATCCATTCTTTCGGGGACGAGGTTCTGGTGAAGGAGACCTGCTACGGGTGTCTGGTGGAGGGGCCGAGGGATCTGGTGATCGCTGTGCGCGATAAGATAAGGGAGAACTACAGAAACGAGGTTTTCACCAAAGTCCGGGCGTATCCCTGCAGCGATCCCAGAAGGTGCAGGGCGCAGCACGGCACCAGACCGGGATTCGCCCAGCTCGAGATGGAATGGGAGCTTCTGGCGAGGATACAGTACGGCCTCGCGCAGGTAGAGAAAGGAGCCGTCTACGTTCCGGCAAAGGAGAAAAAACGCATTTCCGTAAACGATTTCAAAAAAATCTGCGAGGTTCAGCAAT
Source organism: Methanomassiliicoccaceae archaeon (assembly GCA_016282555.1). Taxonomy (GTDB): domain Archaea; phylum Thermoplasmatota; class Thermoplasmata; order Methanomassiliicoccales; family Methanomethylophilaceae; genus Methanoprimaticola. Next base: position 1,677 of record JAEEKU010000132.1, on the reverse strand, counting down.
GAAGATTTTCATAGATCCCCCCAACAGTCTCGTCCTTTTCGATCTGGTGGAAAGGTTCGGCCATCAGCCGCTCAGCACCATGGCAGCGATTCAGGAGAGAGTCGACAACATCGAGGTCGACATGCCGCCGATGAACGTAACGTTGGATGATGTGGTCAAAGGGCTGAAGTACGCCGGAGTGGAGGTGCCTTCCGGCGTGAGAGGCAGGCTCGCCATGTGGGGGCCGCTGATCGAAGAGGCCGACGCGGCCATAGTCATGGACGACTGTCCGTACAGCTTCGGATGCGTCGGGTGCGAACGCTCGAACCTTATGGTGAAATATCTGCTGAAAAGGCGCGGGATACCTGTGCTCCGCGTATCGTATCCCGAAAACGACGAGCAGGCGGTTAATTTCGTAGCGCAGACCAAAGAATTTCTGGAGGGGATGAAATGACCATCAAAATCGCGCAGCTGTCATGCGGAACCGAGTACAGCAGCGTCCAGTACGAGATAGAGAAAGCGGCGAGATCCGTGGGCGCGAAGATCGTCTATCCGGACGTTTCCGCGGACGATATAGACGAAGCCGTGAAGAGATTCGGCTTCGCGCCCAGATCGCCCCAGCTGAAACTTATGATCGCCAGGGCGGCCAGGCTTGCCGACGGAAAATACGACGCGGACGCGGTTTTCATAACCACCTGCTTCAGGTGCGCCGAGGCGGCTCTCGTGAGGAACGAGCTGAGAAGGTTCATACAGGAGAACACCAGGCTTCCCGTGGTCACCTACTCGTTCACCGAGCGCCTCAAGGCGTCCCAGCTGCTCACCAGGATGGAGGCTCTCGTTACCATCGTTACAAGGAAGGAGCTTCTCTCGAGGGAGAGGCAGACCGGCATAACCGTCGGGCTGGATTCGGGATCGTCTACGACCAAAGCCGTCGTGATGGAGAACAACAAGATCATCGGAAAGGACTGGACGCCCTCCGGTGATGTCATAGCGTCCGCCACTTCGGTTCTGGAAAACGCTCTGAAGATGGCCGGGATCGAAATGAAGCAGGTGGAAGCGATAGGGACCACCGGCTACGGCCGTTTCACCCTCGGGGAGCACTTCGGAGCGAAGCTGGTCCAGGAGGAGCTCACCGTCAACTCCAAAGGCGCCGTATGGCTGGCCGACAGGCAGAAAGGGGAGGCTACCATCATCGACATCGGCGGAATGGACAACAAGGCGATCACGGTCAGGGACGGGGTTCCGGACAATTTCACCATGGGGGGAATATGCGCCGGAGCATCCGGGAGATTCCTGGAAATGACTTCCAAGAGGCTTAAGATCGACGTCACCCAGCTCGGGGCCATCGCCGACAAGGGGAACTGGAGGAACGCGAAGATGAACTCCTACTGCTCCGTCTTCGGAATTCAGGATCTGGTCACCACCCTCGGCGAGGGAAAGAAATTCGAAGACGTCGCCGCCGCGGCCTGCCATTCGGTGGCCGAGCAGGTGTACGAGCAGCAGCTTCAGGAGATAGACGTCAGGCATCCGATCATCCAGGTCGGGGGAACCTCTCTCATCTCCGGGCTGGTGACCGCGGTGGGGGAGATTCTCGGCGAAGCCCCGATAGTCCCGCCGGACTCGCAGTACATCGGCGCCGTCGGGGGAGCTCTCCTGAGTTCCGGATTCCTGTGAGTGATTCCTATGGAGATCGAAGTT
>JAEEKU010000131.1 GCA_016282555.1 Methanomassiliicoccaceae archaeon | reverse complement strand
TTCCGGAATATCCCAGCCTTCTCACGGTCTCCGCGGACTGGATGATCATATCCTCGTAATCCGCCAGATCGTTCTCGGCGCACGCCATGGAGTACATGTCCCAGACCCTGTCCAGAAGATCTATCTTGGGCTCGGTGTCCGCGCGGACCGAGGTTTCGTTGCGCCCGTTGGCTCTCCTCAGATCCCTGATGCTGGTTCCGGTGCATTTGCATCTGGATATCAGATTCCCCAGAGACTCCGGGATCCTTTCGCCCCAGGCCTGTATTATTCCGGAGGCGAGATCGTTGACGTTCATTCTCCTGAGCGGTATGTTTTTCGATTTCAGGATCTCCCGCGCCTGCTCCGGATCCCTGGCGGCCGCGGACACCCTGGGATCGTCGGAGTACAGCCTGAACGACAGCCCGTTCCCGTATTCCGCCGAGATGTACCCCGGCCTGCCGTCCTTATCCGAATAAACCGGGCGGGAATAGCTGCAGTTTATCCCGCATTCGAAAAGGGCGTCGGCGATCGTCCTCAGCCCTCTGCTCCCGATGGTTTTTCCGTTGTAGGAGAGATACGAATACGAAGTCCGCCTGAGCCCCTCGATGTATTTCATCATCGCCTCCGCGGATTTCCGATCGGTCTGCACCAGTTCGTCGCAGATCTCCGCGATGAGCTTCGATTTCTGGGATCCGATGCAGGGATGCTTGCGCAGAATGCGGTTTCCGAGGGCATGGATGGTCATCACGTCCGCGGGAAACTTCTCCCCGAACTCTTTCTTCACCGCCGCTTTTAGATCCGCCACGGAGCTGTTGGTAAGCGATATGAGAAGGATCCTCCCGGGATCGATCCCCTCCTCCTCCGTAAGGTACTTCACTTTGCCGATGAGCGTCGTCGTTTTTCCGGTTCCCGCCCCGGCTACCACCAGCTGCGTGAAGGATCCGTCGCGGACCACGGCAGTCTGCTGCCGGTCGAGCCTGTGTCCCCTCACGACGACCGGACGGACGGCTTTTCTGCGGGGGGCGGCAGCTGGAGGCATGTTTTCCGGCATTCAAAAATGAAGCAGTATATAAATTTAATAAAGGGGTGTCCGAAACAGCGGCGTTCCGGACAGATTGTTCACTGGAGAACGTCCGACATGCTGTAGACGATTCCCTTCTTCTGGGAAACTACCCACTTGGCGGCCATCACGGCTCCGCCTACGAATATCTCCCTGGAATGGGCCTGATGGCGGATCTCTATGCGCTCGGAATTGCCGATGAACATCACGGTGTGATCCCCGACGATGTCCCCGCCTCTGATCGCGTGGATGCCGATCTCTTTTCCGCGGGGGCAGACTCCCTCTCTTCCGAATACGAAATCCTTGCCCCCCATCTCTTTGCTGATGATCTCCGCCGCGGTCATGGCGGTTCCGCTGGGAGCGTCCTTCTTCTGGTTGTGGTGCGCCTCGATTATCTCCACGTCGTAATCGTTTCCCAGATACGAGGCGGCGTCCTTTATGAGTTTGAAGAAAACCCCCACCCCGATGGAGTAGTTGGAGGATATCACAGCGGCGACGTTGTTCCTGATGACCGCGTCGGTTATCGCCGTCTTCTGCTCGGAACTGAGCCCGGTCGTGCCTATGATAAGGTTCACGCCGGCCGCGGCGGCGACCGGGGCGTTGGCGGAAGTCGCCGGAGCCACGGTGAAGTCTATGAGAACTTCCGTCCCTGATTCCTTCAGCACCTGCCCCAGATCCGCGGAGCTGCTTACCGGGACTCCGATCGCTCCGATTCCGATAACCTCTCCTATATCCTTTCCTACATTCACGATATCGAATGCGGCCGATATCTCCATTCCCTCGGCTATCGCGCGGCGGATGATCATGGTTCCCATTCTTCCGCATGCGCCGATGACGGCTGCCCTGGTCAATTCCGCGCCTCCTTTACGTCCGGATGTTTCTGCAACATAATAACGCGGGTGTCATCCGCTGTGCCCGTATAAAGATGGCGGATTCAGCGGTCAGCGGAATCGTATTTTTCATCCAGAGTCTTCTGTTTTATCGGTTCCGGATCCGCGAATCTGTCCGGATCGCACAGATAATAGATGTTCTTCCTTCCGCTTCCGGTGCTGAAAACGAGCTTCTCCTCTTCCATCCTCTTCAGCAGGCGTCTGATGTACTGGGCGGAGAACAGCGTGAGATCCGCGATGGAGGATGCGGACATCCCGCGGTAAGTCTTCAGGATGTTGACTATCTTGTCTCTTCTCACTTCGTAACTCGAAGACAGCCTGCTTATGGCGGGGAGAGTGAGCGTGAACGAGGAATCGTCGAAGAAGGCGGCGGGGATCTGGGGGCTCATCTTGTAGAACTGCTTGATCGACGTTATCCCGTTTCCCTGGAATCCGAATCCCTCCATGGTCCTGAACGTCTTCGCGATTCCGCTGTTGCGCACGTTGCACAGATCCCCGCGCGCGTCCGTTTCCGGATCCCAGAGGCCCCCCGGCGACCAGATCTCTATCGTCTCTCCGCCGGCCGTGATCGTAACCGGCGTATCGTCGGAATAATCCCTGTGGGCGAGAGCGTTCACCACCCCCTCTTTGAGGATGTTTTTCGGATAGCGCTCGATCGCGTACTTTCTGGAAGCCGGAGGCCTCCCTATGCGCCCCAGAATTTCCAGCGCGTCGTAGTATTGTTTGATCACGGATCCCTCTAATACCGCCCGGTTTCCGTTTTCGGTTATTATCACCGTTTTCCAGGGACATTCGTCCGAGAGCATCAGCCCCAGATTGTTAAAGCGCCCGTCCGGGTTTCTCACTCCGGCCAGACCGGTGAAACTGATGCGCGATTTTC
>JAEEKU010000130.1 GCA_016282555.1 Methanomassiliicoccaceae archaeon | reverse complement strand
GTCCAGGTATATCGTTACTATGACTGCCGGGGACCGTATGGCCCAGACGATCGGCGTAAGCGCGAAGACGATCAGAATTCTGTGCTTCTTCATCGTTTCGGCGTGCACCGCCGTGGCGGTCAGTTTCACCGGCAGCATAGGATTCATAGGGCTGGTGATTCCGCACATAAGCAGGCTGGTCATCGGGTCGTCCAAAGGCATAATCGCCCTTTCGGGGGTTATCGGCGCCCTGATGCTGATGTGCTGCGACGCGGTTGCCCGTCTTATAGTTCTCGGCGGACTTCCGGTCGGGGTGATAACCGCGGCGATCGGAAGCCCGGTGTTCATTTATTTCCTGATCCGCAGCAGAAAAGGCTCGTATTACGGGTGACTCATTCCCACTCGATGGATACCGGTTTTTTCAATCCGAGTCCTGCCGCAGCCTCTATGCATTTGACGATGCCGCAGGGGACGGGACAGGCCGTGTGCTTCAGATTCCTGGATGCCCAGCGGTATACCGCCGACTCGGTGAAGGGGGTTCCGACTTCCTCGTAGCACGAGATATTCTCTATAACAGGCTCTTTGCAGACCATGGGGCAGTCGCTTTCGAGTTTTACTGTCATGGTCATCATGTCCTCCGATGGAGTGGCGGTGATTCTGGTGGTCATTCCGCAGATTCCGGCTTTAACGATCGCAGTCTCGCTCATTTTATCTCTGCCGCGGTATCGGCGGGAGAGTATTTGTCACTCTTGGTCCGGGGAAGAACCCGGCTGGAGTCTGAACATCTCCGTTATTTCGTCCACGGACGTGGCCTGTTCGGGGAGTTTGTCGTCTCTCACCCTTCCCGTGAATCTCGGGAATCTGATCCCCAGGCCGGAGCCCTCCGCGATGATGTTTCTGGCGGCGGTGTGGACCGGGCTCAGCGTTATTTCCGCCGCGGTGACTTCGAGCACGACGGACGGCTCGAACCACACGTCCGGGATCATTTCGGCATCCACGGATGCGGGCTTCGTTTCTCTTTTTCCGCCGTCCAGAAGTTCCGGCATGCCGTCGAGGAAAGCGTCGTCGAAACCTGTCCCGAGCTTGCATACGGTTTCGAATCTTCCGTATTCCGGATTGTAGGCGGCCATCAGGAGGGCGCCGTATTTTCCGGCCCTTTTTCCCATTCCGTAAAACGCGCCCACGACCGCCAGATCGAAAGAGTCCGTAAGAGACTCCTGGTAATCTTTCTTGTATTTTATCCACAGGAATCCTCTGGATCCGGCTCTGTAAACGGATTCTTCCGACAGCGATTTAGCCATTATTCCCTCGCAGCGGTCCGCCAGAGCCGAAGCGAAGAACTTCTCCCCCTCCTCCGCAGATTCTATTGTTTTAGCGGACGAGATCTGGATCATCCCGCCGATGGCGAATTTATCTTCCAGAATTTTCCTGCGCTGTCCGTAGGGCACGGAGGTCAGATCGTTTCCTCCCTCGTAGAGGATGTCGAACATGAATATCCTCACCGGGATATCCCTGACGGCATCGTCCATCCCGTGTTTCTTGCGGCGGTGGGTCACGTTCTGGAACGGCAGCATGAATCCGGTCTCGGGGTGCACCGCGACGCATTCCCCCTCGATTATCGCCTCGGATGATTTGCAATGGGTGCGGAGAGACTGCGCTATATCCGGGAAATTGGAAGTCAGATCCTCGAGCCTGCGGGAGAAGAGCCTGACGGAATCTTTTCCTATATGGGCCTGCACCCTTATCCCGTCGTATTTGTATTCCATGGCGCATCTTCCGCCCATTCTCTCTATTATCTCAGGAATCGAGGGAAGGCGTTCGGCCAGCATAACCTTCACCGGATTTCCCACCGTTACTTTCACAGAACGGATCGCGTCCATCCCGCCGTTCGCGATTATCTCTCCCACGAGCCCGATGTCGCAGGTGATGTTGAACGCCCTCTCTATGGAGGGACGGTCCTCTTTCGTCGCGAACGCTTCCGCCAGAGCGTCCAGGATGGTCATGTCTCCGGCGCCCACCCTCATCCTTCCGGTCACGGTTCTGCACAGATATCTGGCTTCCAGCGGCCCCGAATCGTGGAGGAGGTTGGAGAGATGATCGATTTTTTTGTCCTGGGAATCTTTTCCGCCGGAATTCTCTATCAACGTGAGGCGCTTGAACACCCTGTCCACGGTAAGCTCTTCGGAAAACAGGGTCGTCTGCTTCTTTCTGGATATCAGTCTCTCGGCCACCGTGCCCGGATCCCCGGTTTCCACCCAGAGCGCCTCGGTTTTCTGTTCGGACGCGCCGGAAGTGGACGAAATCGCTTTGAGAACCAGTTTGTCGGCCATTCCGAGCACCTGCGGATAGAAATCGGGGTGGAGTTTTCCCTGGGAGAGATAGATTACGGTCCTGAGATCCTTTCTGTCTGTCCTGCGGAAGAAATCTGCCAGTATGGAAGTCATCTCCAGGCGGCTTCCGGTGGATTCCAGTCTGTCGAAGGTTTCCGCGAGCTCGGAATAAAGCATATCCCGGGATAGCCCGGAAGGAATAAAAACAGTTGCGGGAAGTTCCTCGGAACCTGTCGATGCTGGACTGGGAGGTGCGGGGGAGATACGGAGAGGATCTGCTGAGTTCCTCGCTCAGCCTCTCCAGACGTCCGCGCATATCGTCTTCTTTGCGCTTGCTGCTCTTGTCGAACACCTCGTCCATAGTGCCTTTGGCGATTAGAACGTACACGTCGCCGTTGTTCTTCCTGCCGGTGCGGCCTCTTCTCTGGATCGTGCGTATCTCGGAGGGAACCGGTTCATAGAAAATCACGGCGTTGGTGCTGGTGACGTCCAGCCCCTCTTCCCCGACGGACGTGGAAACCACGACGTTGTACTCTCCGGAGCGGAATCTGGAAAGGATCTCTATCTGCTCTTTCTGCTTCAGCCCTCCGTTGGACTGTCCCACCAGTTTTCCGACAGTCACGCCGGGTATCAGCGAGAGTTTCGCCACTAGAAGATCGCAGGTGTCCCTGTACTGGGAGAACACCAGTATCCTGCTTTCCGGATTGTCCGAGAGGATGATGCTGACCAGACTCATTATCTTGGATATTTTGGGATGTTCGACGTTTGACAGTTTCGCGATTCTCCTGATTTTCGGGAAGAGTTCGTTGCTTACGATGGTTTTCGCCGCTTTTCCTCCCTCTTTTTCCTTGGATTCGGAGACGAGTTTGTCGAGATAGACTCTCAGAGCGGTCATTCCCTGGGTTTCGGCCATGTTTATTGCGTGAAGCAGTTTTATGCAGATCGCCTGAAGCGAAAGCCCTTTGAAAACTACCGGGCTCTTTTCCCCTCTGGATATCCTCGTCTGGAGGGTGTTCCCGATGGAAAGCATGTGCTTGGTGGAAGCCGGCCATCCCCTGTCCATCAGCCCCAAACCGACCAGTTCGTCCACGTATCTGTCCAGCATCTGCCTCAGCAGAGACGATATCTTCGCCAGATCCGGGGGGATGTTGACTTCGATGCGGTTCACGTACGTGTCGAAAACATAAGGCGCCACGTCCGGGTCGTCATCCGATCTGATATCGATTCTTCTCAGATTCAGATTCTCGCAGACTTCCCGGATTCTTTCGTAATTGCTTCCGGGGGACGCGGTCATTCCGACGGAACGCATTTCCGCGCCGCAGTACTTCGCCACAGCCGTATAGGAGTAGTTTCCGACTCCCCTGTGGGCTTCGTCATATATGACCAGGGAGAATCCCTCCAGGCTGTAGCGTCCGGATTCCAGATCGTTCGCGACGCACTGGGGCGTGCTGATTATAACGTCCGAGGAATCTATAACCGAGGCTCTGGTTTCCGGTTTCATATTCCCGGTCATCACGGAAACGGAAGTTCCCGCCAGCATTTCCGAGAAAAATCCGCTGTGCTGGTCCGTAAGGGGCTTCGTCGGGGCGAGAACCAGAACTTTTCCGTATGAAAGATACTCCGCGGCGATTCTCAGCGCGACCACGGTTTTGCCCAGCCCGGTGGGGAGTATGACAAGAGTGTTGCATCTCAGGCAGCCGTCAACCATGTTCGTCTGGTACGCCCTCTCCTCCACCTTTCCGGGGAGAATGCGGGGATGATCTACGAAATTCATTCGTACGGATGAGGGCGAACGTACAGATAATTATAGCGATGCGGAGATCCTCGCAACCGGAGGCAATAGGGAAACGTTAATAATCGCCTCAGTATAGGCCGGGCCATGAAGACTTACCTCATTGAGGATACAGGCAAATCCGTGATCATCGGATTCAAGGATGCCAACATCACCCTTATCACTCCTCTTATGAAGGCTCTGTACGACGATTCCGATGTAGATATGGTAAGATACGTCGACAAGCATCCCGAGCTCAGCGACAGGACCCTCTACGTAAGCGTGAAGAAGGGAAACGCGCTGGACGCCATAAAGAGAGCTTCCAGGGCCGTCGCGGATTATTACGGAATCTGAGATGAGTTACAGAAAATGCCTCACCGCCGAAGCGGAGATCGGCATGCGCAATTATCTCTGCGATACCGATGGCACGGGAGGGCATCTCAAGACTCTGCCGGAGGATTTCATCGTTAAAGAGATCTCAGATCCTCCGAGAGCCAAGGAGAACGGCGATTTCACTATAGCGGAGATCACCAGCCGCAACTGGGAGACCAACCGTCTGGTGAGGATCATGGCCCGCACCCTCGGGATCTCCAAAGAGCGCATAGGCTTCGCCGGGACGAAGGACAAGAGAGCGGTCACCACCCAGCTCATGTCGTTCCAGGGAAATCCGGATCTGGAAAAAATAGATCTGAAAGACGTTTCCGTTTCCGGCGCGTACCGCGGAGCTAGAAAGATACAGATCGGGGATCTTATCGGAAACAGCTTCGAAGTCACCGTGAGGGATTATGCCGTCACGGATGAAGAAGCGTCGCGGATCATATCGGAAAACGCTTCCATTATCAGGAAAACGGGCGGATTCCCGAATTATTTCGGGGTCCAGAGATTCGGCGCCGTGAGGCCGGTCACCCACCTCGTCGGGGAGAGGATCGTCAGAGGCGATTTCGAAGGCGCCGTGAGAACATACCTCTCCTACACGGTCCCGGAGGAGGACGAAGAGCTCCGGGATATGAGAAAGCAGCTTTCGGGGTGCACCGGGTGGAAGGATATTCTTCCGCTGATCCCGGAGAATATGGCTTACGAGAAGATGATGGCCGGCGTCCTCTCTTCGGATCCCGGAAACTGGACAGGCGCCATAGAGGTTCTTCCGAACAATCTTCAGATGATGTTCGTCCACGCCTACCAGTCCTATCTGTTCAACGAGACTCTCAGCAGGAGGATGGACGCCGGAATCCCTCTGAACGCTCCTGTCGAGGGAGATACGGTGATCCCGGCGGATTCTTCTGGAATCCCCCAGCACGAGAATCCGATAACCGCCACATCCAGAAATCTGGACCTCGTCGCGAGGCAGGTCCGCGCCGGGAGAGCGTTCATCTCGCTGCAGCTTTTCGGCTCCGACAGCACCTTCAGGGACGGAGAGATGGGGGAGATCGAGCGGAAAGTGATCGAGGAGAACGGGCTCAGGGCCGAAGATTTCAACATACCCGAACTGAGCAGATGCAGCTCCAAGGGCAACTGGAGAGAAATACTGTGTCCTCTCCGGGATCTCGGGACGGAAGTGTCCGGAGGAACTTACCGTCTGAAATTTTCCCTTCCCAAGGGCAATTACGCCACGTGCCTTCTCAGGGAATTTATGAAATCGGAGATGAGGGATTACCGATCGGAAGCGGTATTCCTCGTTCTCGATATGCGTAGGGTATTTTCCGTTGGTGCAGGCTAAGCAGAGATCGTTCTCGTCTATGCCGATCGCCTCCACCAGCCCTTTGAGGCTTATGTATCCGAGGCTGTCGGCTCCGAGCTCTTTGCGGATGCCCTCCACCGAGAAACGGTTGGCGATGAACTGATCCCTGGTCTTCATATCCACGCCGTAATAGCACGGCGCTATGATGGGCGGGCTTCCAACGCGGACGTGCACTTCCTTGGCGCCGGCGTTTTTGAGCATGGATACCAGAATCTTCAGGGTGGTTCCCCTGACTATGCTGTCGTCGATGATCATTATGCGTTTTCCGGCGACGGTGCTTTTGATAGGGATCATTTTGGCGGAAACGGCCTGCTCTCTGAGTTTCTGCTCGGGAAGGATAAAAGTTCTCCCGGCGAAGCGGTTCTTCATGAATCCCTCTTCGTACGGAATTCCCGCTTCGATAGCGTATCCGATGGCGTGGGCGCGGCCCGAGTCGGGAATCGGCATCACGAGATCCACGTCAGCGGGGCATTCCCTCGCGAGTATGCGGCCGATGTTCCTGCGCACGCTGTAGACCTCCTTTCCGTCTATGACGGAGTCGGGCCTCGCGAAGTATACCCACTCGAACATGCACATCGCGCAGGGGTGCTTTCCTTCGTAAGGGAACGATTCTATTCCGTCTTTGGTTATCCTGCATATCTCGCCGGGCTTAACGTCCCTGATGAATTCTCCCCTGAGCGCGTCTATGGCCGTGCTCTCCGAAACGGCGATGTATCCGTCCGCCGTCTTTCCGAGGCAGAGGGGCCTGAATGCGTAGGGATCCCTGACGGCGTACAGGTCGCCGTTGACGAGAATAACAAGGGAATACGCCCCGTCCAGCTCTTCCATGGAGGATCTGATCGACTTCACCGGATCGCCGGTAGCGGTCATGTGCTTGGTTATAAGCTTCAGGATGAGCTCGCTGTCGGAGTCGGTGAGGAAGGTTCTTCCCTCCTTCATGTATCTGTTTCTCAGCTCGGTGAAATTGGTCACGTCGCCGTTGTGGGCGACGGCGAGCATTCCGAACGAGGTTTTGACCGCGAGGGGTTGCGCGTTAACATAATCCTTGGAACCGGTAGTGGCGTACCTGACGTGTCCGATTCCCGTTTTTCCGTGAAGACCGGCGAGTTTTTCTTTGGTTATCGCCGCGTCCACGAGGCCGTCGCCTTTGGCGGTCTTTATGACGGCGCCGTCGAAAACCGAAATGCCGGCGCTCTCCTGACCGCGGTGCTGAATTATCATCAGGGCCGTATACAGCGAATTTGCGGTCTCCGAATCCGATGATATTCCGACAATACCGCAACTGTGCTTCGGCCCTGACATAACGCATCCTCAGTCGCGGAGTTTAGCCCAGTTGTAGGATCTGATGGTGGCCGTCTTTCCGTATCCGCAGGACGCGCAGACGCCCTTCCTGACGTGGTAAGAGCGCTTTCCGCATCTGCGGCAGGGGATGTGCGTTTTGAATTTGTTGTGTCTTCCTTGTGCTGCTGTACCTGCTCCCATGATCAATCATTCCTGTGAATTTGAAACCGATGAAGCATGAATCAGTGTTATATATACCATGCTTTCGGCCGACTACGTGCCGATTATTGAATCTATATTTAAATGATTGCCTGCGCCGGAATTCCGCGCCATACGATGCCGAGGATGCCTCTTGCCGGAACCAAATATAAATCTCAGCATGGCGATTCTCACTTATGGGAAGGGACAAGCAGGAGATTTATACCGAGAAACTCATGAATATGATTCTCGATCTCGTGGACGACATAATCATAATACACGATTCCGAGCATACCATAGTCTGGATGAACCGCGCCGGCGAGAAGGCGTTCGGAAAGCCGATCGATTCTATTCTGGGAAGGAAATGCCACACTCTGTTTGGAAACACCACCGCATGCTACGACTGCACGGTCAAGCTCAACGCCGGAGCCCCGTACAACGCCTCCAGGCGCAGGGTTATACCCGGAACGGGAGTCGAATGCGACTGCAGCGCGATTCCGTACTATGACAACGGCGAACTGCTGTTCGTCGTCCAGCATCTGCGTCCGGTGAAGCCCGTTCAGATCCGGGATCCCGGGGAGGAGTGATCCTCTTTTTTATATGGGTATTCGCATCCGGGACGCATGGACGTAGCAATTGCCGATTTCACGTACTTTATCGTGGCAGCAGCCATTTACTTCGTTGCGCTCGCTGTAGCCGGAAGGAAGAGAAAAACGGAATGAGAGCGGGGTGCTGATATGGTTGACATGCCCGAACCCGTGATGAGGCTGGTAGTGCATCCCGACACCAACAAGGTTCTCGCGACGGTATCCGCGAGCAACGAGCCTCATGTAATCATCTGCGGTAGCCTTATGGCCACCTCGTCCGATACGATCGCGGTGGCCGAAGTCTACATGTACCGCACGGCCGAGAATCTCTGCAACAACTCCAAGGCCGAGATAACGGTCTGGAAGGGCAGGGAGGCGTATTCCCTGAAAGTGGAGGCGCTGGAGCGCATCGAGTCCGGACCGGTTTTCGATAAGATGTCCCGTTCCCTGGAGCGCATGCACATGGAAGTGGACGGAGTATGGATCTTCAGGGTCCTGGAGATCTGGGACGAGGGAATCGGAAATCTGACCGGATCGAAGGTGGCCTGATGGACGTCGCGGCCGGAGTGAGGATCTCCAGGATTCTGCTGTACGCCGGCGCGGCGCCCGCCATAGCCGGAATCGCCGCTATCTTCGCGGGATACAAGATCCCGGGAGTGATCGTCCTCATCGCCGCGATATGCATGCTGGCCGTGACTTCGGCCTTTTATAAATTCTTCGGGCTCTTCGATCTGCAGACCGCGGTGATGAAGCGCAGAAAAACATAAGGGCGGGAACTCCGCCGTTTTAAAATCTGGATCTGTCTACTTCGGCAGGACGGTGCTTTCTGAAGCATTCCCTGCAGTAAACGGGTTTTCCCTGAGTGGGTCTGAAAGGTACTTCGCATTCTTTGCCGCAGTCCGAGCATGTGGCATTGAACATTTCCTTAGGTCTTTCTCTGTCCCTGAATCCGCCGTAAGCCATGAGCATCTGCCTCGTATTGACGGGGTGATTCCGCGAAGAGTATAATAAGTGTAGGTCCGGAGCGCCCGCTCGGCCGTCTCTGGACAGGGTTTTTCCGGACAAGTCGGAGGAGGCCCAGGCGAGAAGTTCCAGAAGCCTGTCGAACCGCCCGGCCTTGTCTTCGCCGTAGTACTGAAGGTTGTCG
>JAEEKU010000129.1 GCA_016282555.1 Methanomassiliicoccaceae archaeon | reverse complement strand
TTTTCACCTAACATTTCGAAAGAACCGAAATGGATTACGACGTCTCGGTGCCGATTTTTCTGAGCGGGTTTCTCAGCATCGAAAAGCTCGATAAGATGCTGAGGGAGGACGGATTGGATCCGTACTACGAGCCTCAGAAAATATCGGCCGGTTTATGGATGCCTTTGATCTCGGTTATCGCCATGTTCCTTCTCGTTCTCATTTCCGTCCGCTTCATGCACGACGGAATGCTGCGGTACCGAGGGCGGAAGCTCTTTTTCGCCGCTGCTTCTCAAAAGGAATCTGCCGGAATCCGCAGGATTAACCCTGTCGATAAGATCCCACGGCCATTTTTCGAATTCTTCTTTTCTGATAGTCTGCATCGCGGCTCTGACCTCTTTATCGGAATCCAGCAGCACCGGTCCGAACATGGACATTTTTTCGCCCAAGGGCTCCCCTTCCAGCAGCCAGAATACCGAATCGCTTTTTCCGTTCGCGATATTTATTTCCTTTCCGGCGGGAATTTTCATCTGGGTATTCCAGATAACATCCTCGCCCATAATCACCGAGGTGTCTCCCGAAACGTAATACAGGTTGCGGTTAACGCCTTCCGGAGTGCCGTCGATGGTTACGGATCCGCCGGGCCTGAGGGTTATTCTGAGAACCCTCACGAAATGTTTTCCGTCAGCCCAGGAAACGGTGCTGGGAGAAACTGCCGTTTTTCCGCCGAACGATCCGCAGATTATCTGTATTTCGTATCCGTCTCCGGCTATCACCGGGATGTTTTCTTTCCAGACTGTATTTACGGAGAATTCCGGGAGTTTTTTGAATTCAGAAGGGATCGCGATCATTATCTGGGTTATATCGTTAGGGTTGCGTTCGTTCTGATTCACCAGAGGATACATCTCGCAGTGTTCGTAAAAACCGGGAGCGGATACCCACTGGACGTCTCCGAAGCCGAATCTTCCGGTGTTGCCGAGGCTGTCCGAGTGATCTACATACCCGGTCTGCGCCAGAGTCACGGTCTCGTATCCCCAGTGGGCATGCATGGGGAATCCGGGAACGACTTTTCCGTTGTACATTCTGAATCCCATCGTTTTTTTGTAATCCCTTCCCAGGCTCCTTCCTGATATCTCATTCAGAGGAGGGGCCATCTGTTTGTTTCCATGAGGATAATCATCTTCATGATGGGAGACAAAAATGAACGGATCTTCTGTATCCCAGTGCATCGTCATGCCGGCTGTGCGCAAAAACGGTCCTTTCGCCTTTCTGGAGAAGAACGCCATAGTCTCTCATTTATGAACGCGTTAATGAATGTTGCTGTCGCAGACCGGCATCGCTCCGGAGACGTTACGAAGGTTATTATAAAGGCGTTAACGTCGGACGGTCATGGAGATCCGTCTGAACAAATATATCGCCGGGTGCGGGGCGGCATCGCGCAGAGCGGCGGATCGGATGATAGAGGAGGGACGGGTGACGGTAAACGGCGTCAAAGCGGATCTCGGCACCAAAGTTACCGAAACGGATATCGTCGAAATTGACGGGAAAGCAATATCCTCAAGCAGGGAGATAATTCTTCTGTTTCACAAACCCCGCGGAATAACATGCACCTCCGACCGCGGAGATCCGACGAACGTCATCGATTTTATCGGATTTCCGGAAAGGATTTTTTCAATCGGAAGACTGGATAAAGATTCCGAAGGTCTTCTGATAATGACTAACAACGGCGATCTTGCAAACAAAATAATGTTTTCCAGGGAAGGCCATGAAAAGGAATACATCGTAACCGTCGACAAGCCGGTAACCCGCGGATTCCTCAGCGGTCTTTCCGGAGGAGTTCCCATCGGCGACGGAATCGTAACCAGGAAATGTACGGCCGTACCCGTTTCGAAATATAAATTCAGAATTATTCTCAGGCAGGGCCTTAACCGCCAGATCAGAAGGATGTGCGAGTATTACGGATATAACGTCGTCAGACTCGTGAGGGTCAGAATAATGAATCTTGTCCTTGACGGGATCGAACCCGGAAAATACCGCGATATCACCGATGATGAATATCATGCTCTGATCGAAGAACTCGGTATTTCCGGTTCGCGCCGATTTAACTTCCGTTTCCGATCCGTTTCCGCACGCGTCTGGTTTTATCTGTCCTTCCGGAACTGTCCTGCCGGCTGTAATTTCCGTTCCGGCTGCGGCCGCCGGAACAGCAATACGGCTGAGGATGTGTAGTAATGAAACCGCTAATTGCTGTTGGTTTTCTGGCTGCTGTTGCAGCATTGCTGATATTCGCAGTGCCGGATTCGGATGCCGGTTCGGACGACTGCGAGATCAGGTACAGCGGAGTGCTTCCGGTCCAGGCGAATCTGGTCTTCGCAGACGGTCCGGAGGAGCATTCGGTAAAGCTGTCAAAGACTTTGTCGAAAATAATGCTCGAACCTAAAGAATACAAAGTCTCTGTAAGATCCCCCGATGGTCTGGAGTACTATAGTACTATTATGGAAATCGATGACAGTAAAACACTGAAATTCATCGCGGCTAAATTCAGTACGAGCGAAACCGGATGGAAATACGGAGAAGACTATAGTGTTCAGTACATTATCAATCACGGAACCGTAAATACTGTGCCGGTTTCGGAAACCCAATCAGGTATCACTATAGTGACATGTGTTGATGATAAAGCAGGAATCTGGGCTGTTCCTTCAGCTGACAAATCTGTTTCCGGTTACAGTCCGGTTTACAAAACTTTCACGATAAAAAGCGGTACCTCGTCATACAGGTTCAGAATACCCCCTGCTCAGGACTTCGTTCTTACCGTGCCCGCGGGTTCTGAGGTAATGCTCGGAATGGAAGCTCTGGAAAAGAAAGATCTCCAGCAGATATCTCCCGTTTCATGCGATACTGACGGGACAGTTACCGTAATCGTTTATAAGCTGATTATCGGGAATATATACGGAATAAGGGTAACAGGGGAAACATTCGCGGATTACTGCTGCGTAATGAAGATGAAGGCCGGACTGAAAGCGGAAATTACCGGGGAGTTTCTGAATTCCCATTCCAAAACGCAGATGACGGATTCCAAATCGAGCATGCTTCTGAATATCAATCCGGAGGGATTTCTGAGACTTAACGTCGGAGACACGCACGAAATCCGTCCCGAGCGCATTTATTTCGATGAGAATCAGGATAAATACAGCAATTACTTCGCCCCGAAGTATCGTTATAAGGCTATTAACTTCGGAGGAAGCAATAGCAGCGTCGTGTCTTTCGACGGAGATCTGATGCGCGCAGACAAAGAGGGCACGGCCGTAGTTCTGGTTACGTACGAGGCGGTTTATTCGGATTATCTGAATATCCAGGGCATGAAAGGAAGGATGCTGGGTGCATGTCTTCCCGAAGATACCGGCGTATTCGTGGTAACAGCAGGTCCTTCCGCTGGCCCCGATATCAACGTGACAGTAAAGGGAAATCTCACATCGGATCGCTCGTCCGGAAATCATTTCGATTCTGATTTGGATTATGTGTATTATTCGGACGAGCTGGTCGGCGGAACGATGACGTTAAGCAACAACTCCGGCAAATTCACGCAGTACAATCCCGTCTACAAAAACGGAATTCTGAAATCGTTCAAGGATACCAGCGCCAATGACGGCAGATCGGTGAAGATGACTTCGTACAATGGTCCGAATATTGTCGCATGCACCCTGAACGGACTGACTTCCTACCAGGTGATAAAGGCTGCAGGAGTGAATATCTCCGTCAGGGATCTGGATATTCCCAGCGATAATTATGTTATAGCAGGAGACAGAATCTCTGTAAAAGTCACCGGGCTGAACTCTCTTCTGACTTCCCGTTTTTACAATTCCGATAAAGTCGTGGTTATGAAAGTCTTCGGCGAGGAATATGTAAGCGATCCGGAAGGCAGTTTCGGTATCATCACCGTTCCCGATTCATATACCAGCGGCACCATGAAGCCGGTGTTTTATCTCAGAGCATCGGGAAACTGCCAGGAATTCGGATCTCACCGCGGAACTGAAACGCCGGTTGCGGAACGCACCGCGGATTTCGGATTTTTTGTAATCCATACGATCTTCCAGCACGACAGCAGAGTTGTCAATCTCGATTCGATGATCGAACCCGATTCCGGATCGGTTATTTCCGCGGAATCCGGACTTCAAGGCAAAACAGTCGATCTGGGAACGATCGAGATACCGGCCGGAAAGAAAATATTCATCGAGATAGACCGTAAATCGCCTCAGAAGTTCTACGGAATAAAATCTTTGTCCGGGGCAGGAGCATGGCTTACGGAGGATTCCGGAAAGTCCGGCCGCGATCGCATCGTTCTTTCTGCAGAACCGTCGGCTGAAGATACCGGCGAGTATCCGATCAAAATTGTCATCAATCTGAAAAATACGAAAGGAACGATGAAAACCTCCGTGACGGCGACTCTGAAGGTCGTAGCCTCTCTCAGAATCCAGAGTCTGAAATATGTTTCGTATGACGGAATACTGCTT
>JAEEKU010000128.1 GCA_016282555.1 Methanomassiliicoccaceae archaeon | reverse complement strand
CTCCCCGGAGGCTTCCCACCCGTCTCCGGTTTTGAGATAGAGGATATCATGAACGCCCAGTTTCTTCCTCCTGGGGCTGTATCCCGAAACGTCCGGCCTCGGAACGGACCGGTTCTCCGCGGATTCCGGCGGGCGCACGGCATCGTATATGTCGGAATACTCGCCTCCCGACAGCTCCTCCATGAAAGATGACGGTTTCCCGGAGATAAACGTGAGATACTGCTCGGCGCGCGAGACCGCGACGAAAAGAAGTCTTTTCTCTTCGCTGTAATCTTTTTCGCAGGTGCTTCTGACCAGTTTCGTCTTCCAGGAGGAGCATATTCTGGAGTAGTCTCCGAATCTCCCGATCTCTCTGGAACATCTTATTCCGATATTATCATTATAAACGAGAATTCCCTTGTCGCCGACCTTCGGGGGCATTATCCCGGAATCCATGAACGGAATTATCACGATCGGATATTCCAGACCTTTGGATTTGTGCATGGTCATAATCGTTACCGCATCCCTGCTGATGGACGGATCCAAAGGATAAACGGTACCGTTCGCGATATCGTTCTCGATAAGAACGGCGAAATCGGAAAGAGTCATGAGGGAATTTCTGTGGGCCTCGGATAGGATCGTTATTATCGCGTGAGTTATATCGTTGTCCAGACCGTAAAATTCGTAGAGCGATGTCAGGAGATCAGTGACTCTGCGGCGCTTGCGGTACAGAGATTCGCGCTGTTTTCTTATATCTTCGGGAATGGTTTTGTAATCTTTCTGCACCCTGCGGATGGATACCAGCGGGTATCCCAGATCCGCCATGATCTCCGGATATCCGTCGCGCTCGTTGTTCACGTAGCGGAGCCAGGCCAGAGCCAGCTTCCCCTCTCTGGCGGACATGATGTCCTGATCCCCCTGGAGATATACCGGAATATCCGCCTTCTCTACGGCATTCAGAACGGCGCGGCAGCCGGCGGCGGTTCTGCATATTACCGCTATATCTCCGTACGTGGGCTTTCTCCTGGTTCCGTCCCTGCAGCTGATCGTGTATTTTCCGGACCAGAGATAATCGGATATGCATCTGGCAACTTCTCCGGCCTCCTCGTCCTTTCCCGTCTTCACGTAACGGATCGAAGTAAGATCCCCGCTCAGATCGGTTCTTCCCTGGGACAGCCTCGTCACATCCGGATTGGGACATTCCTCCGATCCGGGATCTTTGAGAGCGAGACATCTGAAAGATTCGTCTATAATGAGCTGGGAAGAGCGGTAATTCACGTCCAGCGGAATGGTCTCCGCCTCCGGAATGCTGAAGCCGACGCGCCTGACATCGTCGTTCAGAAACCTTCTGAAATAGACCGCGCGCTCCTCGAAGCGGGTGATATTCTCGATGGACACATACCTGAATCCGTATATTCCCTGCTTCCAGTCCCCCACGACGCACAGATTCGGCTCGGACAGAATCATAAGGGAGATCATAAGCTGGTTCGCGTTGGTGTCCTGGAACTCGTCTATCATCAGATACCTGAATCTGTTGTTCTCCCTGACGTCGGCCCCGTTGTAAAGCAGAACGAACGCGAAAGAGGCCGTCAGCCCGAAGGTCAGGCGGTTGTCGGAAATGCTTCTCCGGATAAAAGCGAAGAAAATGTCGTGGATATAGTCGATCATCATTCCGCGATCCTCGTACACAGCCGATTTTATCTGATCCTCGTCCAGCATGACGGATCCCTGATCCGGAGATCCCGGCGGAAGATCCGACGGATCGATGCTCCGGATGCATTCGGCGGCTCTGGTTCCGGACGGTTTCCCGTCAGGAACGTTCATTCCGGAGAGCTTTTCGTACAGCGCTCCGGCGTCTCCGTAAAGAGACTTCTCCGCGTCTATGCCGAACCATCCCTTCTTCAGAGGAAGAATCCCCTTGGACATGAGTTTGTTCAGAATATCCATTATATCTTCGTAATGCTGGGAGATGATGATGGCGAAATCTCCGTAATCCTCCCCCCGGGAGCTGTTGAATTCGTCGAAGAACCTCTCGAAATACATTTTGTTGAGGGTGTTGTTAGTCTCCATAAACACGGAACGGGACAGGCTCTCCTTTATCCCGAAGAAGCGGCTCACCTCTTCGGCGTAATCCATCACCACCGACAGACAGAACGCGTCGAACGTCAGAGCCTTGACCTCTCTGGCCGTTTTGAACTTCTTCTCTTCGGCGAGCGCCGTTTTTATGCGCTCCTCCATCTCCTGCGCCGCGTTGTTGGTGAAAGTCAGAAGGAGAACGTCCTCCGGCCTGACGCCGTCCTTGGAAACCAGATTTATGTAGCGTCTGACGATAGTGTGCGTTTTTCCGGTTCCCGGCCCGGCATCGACCACGAGCATGCCCTCGGAATGCTCCGCGATTCTCCTCTGGGCGTCGTTGAGTTCGCTCATGGCTCCTCCTCCGTATCGCCGGAATCGCTTATTTCGGCGGTGCACGAAGAGAAAAACCTGCAGTCCCTGCATCTGATTCTGGGCTCCGCCGGAAATTCCGAGAGGGCGTATTTCAGGGCGTCCCTGTGCATCTCTTCCGCGGCTCTGTAAAAATCATCGATATTTTCGGTAAGAATGTTTATGCGCCTGTCGTCATAGATCATTCCTCCGGATACGGCTTTCGCGACTTTCCTCACCGCGCGCCTGACCGCCTCCCGGTTCGTCTTCCCGTCTTTGAGACCTGAGAAACGGAGAACGGCGGCTATTACCTCGGAATTGTTGTCCCAGAATGCCGGATCCGGATCGAGATCGCATTCCGATATGGTTTTCAGAAAGCCCGGGATATTCTCTTTGAACTTTATAGAGAGGGTTTTTTCCAGCTTCTCGCGCAGGATCTCGTTCTCCCTGATTACCGAATTTATGTCTCCGTCGACGATTCTGACCGTGCGCACGCTGCGTTCGATGTCATAATCCCCGGAAACGGACTCCGCATCGTTATCCAGAGCGTAGAACAGCTCGAGATCCCTGTGTCCGGCGCCCTCGTTGGCCAGAGCGGAATAGATCACCGGCTGGAACTCCGGATACCTCGCCGGTCTGGACAGGCTCATGGAATCGCATATGTGTCTGGTGCTGCGGGCCTTTCCGGTCTTGTAATCCAGAACGGCGGTGTCCGTGACGGCATCGAAAATACCGTAGAGGATGCGGGTTCTGGATACGCACGGGGATTCGCACACGCTGCTTCCCTTCTCCAGACCGTACATTTTGAAAAAACGGTTTTCGTGCTCCGGATCCGGAACGCGGTCCAGCGGAACCTCCGCCTTTATCCTGCTGTCTATGTACCTGGTCACGTTTTTCATCGCGCAGGCTATCCTGTCGCGATCCAGATCCTTCATCAGCGGCGTCGAAAGGCCCGAATATCTGTCGGAGACAGCGTCTATAAGTTTTCCGATCCCTTCGGATCTCACTATATCCGGATAGCATATGTAAAACTGGGCGAATTCGTGTATCAGGCTTCCGAATTCGGCGTCCTTCTCTTCGGGGGTCCTGAGAATTTTGTAAAAAAAGAACATTCTGGGACACGAGAAATAAGCGTTGAACCCGGTCTTGGAGAATCCTTCTATGATCTCCTCCGCACTTCCCAGACGATCCTCCCCCCTCGAATATCTGGCCTCCGGCTCCGGATTGTACCATCTCCCCGGGACGATCTTTCCGCATATGTCCCTGAACCCGGAGACGGATCTTCCGAAAACCGTATCGAATATCAGAGCCGGACGGGCTTTTTTCCCGTTTTTGCTCGAGTTTACGACGTAGACGCGGCGCTCGCCCTGCTGCAGCATCGCGGTTATTTTCATGGCGTTCTTCTCGGTTTCGGCCTCGGAGTCGATGTATCTCTTTCCCGCGGTGTTTATGTCCCAGTCGTGATCCATGTTCAGGAAGAAAACCAGAGGACGATCCACGTACACCGATCTCTTGCAGTCGGCTATGAGAACCCCGCGCTTCTCGTCCGGAGGTATCTCCTCGTTATGGCGCAGATCCGATATGTTGTCTACAGCGTAGTTCAGCTAGGAGACCAGCTCGGAGGTTATTTTCTTACCGGCGATGCCCAGATCGGTTATGACGATCCCCACCTGGATTCTGGCGCGCTTGTCGCAGAGCCTCTCCCTGACCTCGTCGAAGGTCATGGAGCGGATGTTCTCCATGAGATCGCTGAGCTCCGCGCATCTGTACTTCATCTTCTCCGGATCCTGCCTGCTGAGAAGAAAGCCGTCGGAACCCGGAGAGAAAAAACCGTTGTAATTGGCGAAAAGCTCCCTTACGTGCTTTACGCGCAGAGCCTCGTACGAGAGAGCGAGGGTCACAAAGCTCAGATAATCTCTTATCTGGGAGAGGTCCCTGACGTCCAGACGGTTGAAGAACGGGATTTTTTTCCTGTACAAAGCGGATCTCACCGAATCGGAAACCGGAGAGGATGTGTCGAGGACTATGGCGCAGTCGTCGCAGTTTTCCTGATCTATTAGATCAGCGACGTTTTCGGCGATCTGCCTGTCGTTTCCGACCTCCATAATCTCCGGGATCTCATATTCCCCTTCAGCGAATATATCGACGTCCAGGAAATCCATGGGAACGAAGTATTTATCCAGATCGTTGAAGAAATCCACCCCGAACACGGCGATTTTTCCCTGATTGGATTTATAAAGAGGGCCGTTTTCCGGATCGAAAGCGGACATCGCTCTCTCCCTCACGGGATAAGTCTGCATCGAATCGAACACTTTTCTGGCGGATTTCGTGGTCAGATGCTTCCTGACGTCGGAAGTGTATTCCCTGATCTCGCGGATGTTCTTAACTTCCCCGTGAACTTTGCGGAAATCGATCCCGGTATCGGCGCTGATGGCGGAGATCAGCCGGATGTCGTTCATGACCGGAACTCCGAGTATCTCGGACTCGTACATGCCGGATATCTGATGGGGGGTTACCGCGAAAGGACCTATGAGGGGGCGCTCGATCCTCATGTTCAGAGCGGTCGCGAGGGCGGCGTCGTTGGTTATCACGAGCGTGCAGCCCGAAACTTCCCTGTATATCTCGTCCACAGTCTTGACGCGCCGCATGCCCGGGAGAACGAATACGGATATACAATATTAGCCCGCATTTTCCGGAAACCCGCCGCTGATAAAATATCCAGCTTCCGCGATTACCGGTACATGGGAGACATCTACGTCGCCGAGATCGCTTCGACCGACCCGCGCGGAACTCCGTGGGGGAAGGCCGTTCAGGCAGCCGTATGCAGGGTCGACGGCAGGACCGGGCTGTTCGACACGATCTTTTTCGAAACCGTGTACGCGGATCCCCTCGATCTTGGAAAGGATGCGTTAGACCGTCTCTCCGCGGAATACGGGATTTACGCGGAATCGCTGTATTCCGGCCTGCCCGAAGAGGAGGTCTCTTCGTCTCTGGGATAGATACT
>JAEEKU010000127.1 GCA_016282555.1 Methanomassiliicoccaceae archaeon | reverse complement strand
GGATCTCGAAGTATCCGTCCGGCTTCATCTCCTCGCTGCCGGTCTTGGCGGAGACCATGTTGTATCCGAGCCCGACGGAGCACCCCATCCCCATCTCCTCCCGGACGCGTCTCCGGATCTCGAGGGCGAAGCGCCTGGCCTCGTCCAGATCCCGGGCGGTGCCGGTGACGTCGAGGTACGCCTCGTCCAGCATAACCGGCTCCATGACATCCGTGTACTCCGACCACAGCCTGCGAAGCTCTTCCGAAACGGCGCGGTACTTCTTCATGTCGCCGTTTATGAACACGGCCCCGGGACATACGCGCCTGGCCTCGGAGAGGGACATGCCGGAATGCAGACCCTTCTCCCTGGCGGGGTAGTTGCAGGTTCCGACAACCTGGATCTGATCCGCCGGCGACAGCACCGCCACCGGCTTGTCCCTCAGGGACGGATCGTCCCTCATCTCCACCGAGGCGTAGTAGCAGTCCATGTCCACGTGGATGATGATGCGGTCCAGGCTATCCCCCTCAGATTATGGGATCGGGACGGCTGCATACGATATAAACCCCGGCTCCCGCTTGCGGGTTTCGGATCTCAGGCATCCCTTCTGACGTCTTCCGACGACAGTCCTTCGACGACACGCCGTTATCCTTCCAGCTCATGTCTGATCAGGGTTCCTTTGCACTCGGGATCTTTCATGTTCAGTTTGCTCCTGTTCCTTTTCACTTCTGTGAGCCTTGCTTTCCTTTCGATGCTGTCAACGACGATGATGTCTATTTCCGCGTCGCCTTTCCTGTTCCAGCAGCCGCCTGCCCCGGTGCATATGTCTTCCTCGAGATCCTTCTTCTGAAGAAATCTTCCAGCGCCATGCCCTCATACTCAGACAGTCCCGCCTTCACCGATCTCAGGAGCAGATCGTATCTTCCGGATTCGGCGTATCCGGCCGGCGGGAGGATGAATCTGAAACAGAATTTCAGATACCGATCGGATACCCTCCGTCTGGTATTGCGGCCGCCGGGCTCCGAGAAAACCGGGGAGTTTTTCCCATCAGAACGGAGCTGGCGATCCGGTTCCGGATGGTAATATATCCGCGCTGCCCCTTTACCGGAAGGATGAGAGATCTGACCAACCTGAAGACTGCGGTCTGCCAGCTGATCCCGGAAGCAGGATGCCCGGAAAAGAACGCGGATACCGTATGCGGAATGCTCGGGGACAGGGATGCGGAGCTGTTCGTCTTTCCGGAGATGTTCCTCTCCGGCTACGGTTTTCCGGACGCGGCTCTGAGAGAGCGGACGGAGAGAGCCCTGGAAACGATATCGGAGAAATGCGCGGAGCTGGGGAAGGCGGTCTGCACCGGCTCGCCCAGATGGGAGAACGGCTCCGTTTACAACAGCGCGTTTTTCATTTCTCCGGAGGGGATCCGCTGCTACGACAAGATTCATCCCGCTGAATTCGGAGTCTATTCGGAAAAAGGATTCGCCAGAGGGATGAGGCCGGTCATATGGGATTACCGCGGGATCAGGATCGGAATCTGCATCTGCTACGATATTTTCTTCCCGGAGATATTCAGATGGTGCTCGGCGTCCGGCTCTTCGGTTAACATATGCTGCTCCGCATCCGGAACCGTATCCGTGCCCTTTTTCGAAAAGATCTTACCGGCGAGAGCTCTGGAAAACACCACATATATGATCTTCGCCAACAACGCCGGGATCCAGAGCGGGATAGGGATGGCCGGGCTCTCCAGAGTCGTCGATCCCTTCGGAGAGACGGTATCGGAATGCGGAACGGGGGAATGCGTGACCGAGGCGGAAATTGATCTCGGTCATCTGGAGGACTGCAGGAAGAAAAGGCCCCATCTCAGGGATTACCTCGGGGGAAACTGGAAAATGCAGGACTGTCAGCGATGCGGCGGAAACTTCCGGATCGTAAAAAGTATTAAATGCAACGAGCAGTTCTCCCAGTCTGAAGCCGAGGTGGTCCAGCCCGGTAAGGCGCGAGCCTGGAAAGCTCGTGGGAATTTTCCCTCGGGAGTTCAAATCTCCCCCTCGGCGCTTCTGATGACTGCCGCTGCATAGATGACCTTTATATTATCCTAGTACGGTGAGTGTTCAAATGATCGTGAATGCAGAATTGTTCGTAAAAGATCTTCCGGGACAGCTGGTGGGATCGCTGGAGCCGATCTCTCTTCTGGACGGAAACATACTGGAAGTCGTCCACAACCGCGAAAAGATTATCAACCACAGAATCTGCATTAACGTTACTTTCGAAGTCGAGAACAACGATCAGCTGTGCAGACTCAAAGGCATATGGAAATCCAAGGACATCATCATCTCCAAACTGGGATCGGTGTACCAGACCTATTCGATGGAGTACATGCTGATAGGGGATCTCAGCGGGGACATGATCGAGAGCATTCTGGGCGAGGCCGGGAAGATTGTCGGCCTGGACGCCGCCGACGTCCGCTATTCGTCCAAAGGCTCCGACTCAAGGCGCACCGCCATGCTCGCGGTCAAGACCCGCAACGAGAACGATCTCGCGTTATTGGATACGTTTCTGGACGGGGAATGCCGGAAATACGGGCTCACCTACGTGAGGGGGATCTGAGATGAAGATATTCATATGCGGGTTCGGAACCGTAGGCCAGGGCTTCGCCGAGGTGCTGGCCTCCAAGAACGGCTACCTCAGGGAGAGATACGGGGAGACTGCTGAGATCACGGGAGTGATGGATTCCAGGACGTTCTGCTTCGATCCGAAGGGGATAGATCCTCTGGAGCTGGTGAACAGAAAGAAGACGACCGGCTCGGTAGGAACCAAGACATACATAGACTCCAAAGACGTCCTCTCCGCGTCCGATTACGATATTTTAGTCGAAGTGAGCCCGACGAACGTCCGCACCGGCGGGGCGGGGCTCGGAAACATAACCTGCGCCCTGAAAGACGGAAAAGACGTCATAACCGTGAACAAAGGGCCTCTGGCGCTGAAGTACAGGGAGCTCATGGAAACCGCGGAGAAGAACGGCGGAATGCTGAGGTTCGAAGGGTCCGTCGGGGGCGCGATGCCGATAATCAACCTGTGCACCCAGAATCTCTGCGGAGAAAAGATAGAATCGGTGCGCGGGATATT